>NZ_KV821369.1:0-403 GCF_001815635.1 Corynebacterium sp. HMSC075D04 | reverse complement strand
CGACAGCCAGGAAACGCACACACCGGCGAGACCAGCTTGGCCAGATCGCGCTGCTTCTGATTCGCCAAACGTTGCGTGCGGTACAAGTTCACCGCACCGGCCTGCGGATGAAACGCCGCCACCTCTAACGCATCACCGAACTGGGCGGCCAAAAACTCCGCACCCGTCATGGTGGTGCCATCGGTCATGGCCAACACCACATCATCCCCACTGCCATCCAAGATGCGCAGGTAATCCGGCAGCGGCACCAACACCGTCGGGCGAGGCGCTGCGGTTGCGACCTTGCCCTCGCCGAAGAAGATCCCAATCAAATTCTCGGCAATCTGGGGTGCAGCCGGACGCTCCTGATCAATCCCTAAACGCCCGGCATGCTCCATGTCGGAGATCTCACGCTCGTCATAGG
>NZ_KV821368.1:960-1221 GCF_001815635.1 Corynebacterium sp. HMSC075D04 | reverse complement strand
TCCTGCGGGTGGAGACCCCTTTGAGGTAGCAGGTGGCGATCACAGTCGATAAGGCTCGTTCTGCTCGTGAGCGTCGCTCTAACAGCCATTCTGGGAAGAACGCTCCGTGGCGCAGCTTCGGCACTGCTACGTCGATCGTGCCGACACGGGTGTCAAGGTCGCGGTGGCGATACCCGTTGCGGTGGTTGACCCGCTCGGTGGAGGCGACGCCGTATTCGGCGCCGCAGACGGTGTCGGCCTGGGCGGAGAGGATTTGGTTGA
>NZ_KV821368.1:0-860 GCF_001815635.1 Corynebacterium sp. HMSC075D04 | reverse complement strand
AGCAAGCGTTACACCACACTAAGGGACGCAACCTCGTAGGACAGTGTGCGCTTGCTGCGGCCATCGCTGAATCGCTCATCGAACCATCCCGGTGGAAGCTGACGGAACGTCTCTAAACTCAGTGACTCCTCAGCGATGATCTTCTTTGCGCGGGATACTTCTCGTCGTGAACACCCCAATGCATGTGTGACCTGTGCGTAGCTAGCACCTGTTGCGACCGTGTATCTGGTAGCAGTGGCGTGACTTTCCGGTAGCGCTTCAGTGAGTATCGGGTAGCAGCACAGTATTGCGCCTTGTCACGGTCGCGGAACGTAACCTCAGCGCATTCCTCGAACTTCTAGTAGGGATGCAAGAGACAGCCCCTGACCAATACCTCCGTTCTGGTGTGGGGCTATTGGTGTGATTCTCTGTCTACGGGGTGTTGGATTGTTGTTCGGAATATTTCGACACACTGAAGGTCGACGGCGCAAATCACGGTAGCAAAGTGCGCTACCGGATACTCACTCAGGCGCTACCAGATACTCACCACACCGCTACCATTTTCTTCTTCTTAACAAGCACCGTCAAGGCACATCGCGACGATTTGTTTGAAGTTGGCCACAAAGACCGGCTCCTTCCAAGTAGAAGTTGACGCGGCACCATCGAAGTACGGTGCCGCCAACATCAACTATGAAAGAAACCCCCTCGCAGTACCGGGTACGCGGAACACCGGTACCAACTACGCGGACTCGCGGTACCAACTACCCCAAATCGACACCAGCAACGTTCTACCGCTTCCAGGCCCGTGGTTTCGGGCCCACCCCTGCCGAGCTGGATGAGGCTTACACCTGTGTCTGATCTGATGTAGGTGGTCCAGTTCG
>NZ_KV821367.1:53192-53477 GCF_001815635.1 Corynebacterium sp. HMSC075D04 | reverse complement strand
ATAGTATGCGGTTTAAGGGTGTTTTCAGCCAACATCCGCCTGTTTGAATCGCGACCTGGGGAAATGCCGGAGCAACACTCCAAAACAGCCCTAAAACGGTCGGGAGGATTGTTCAACGACTGTGAAAACGGCTCGAAATGGGTGTGACGTGCGGATTGTTCAGCAATCCGCACCACCTGCTTACCCCCGCAAATTACCCCCGTTTTCCGAGCGCACACGCAACAACAGCCTTCAAGACACGAAAACACCGTGTTTCAACCCCACGAACACACCAGTCCACCACCC
>NZ_KV821367.1:9353-53092 GCF_001815635.1 Corynebacterium sp. HMSC075D04 | reverse complement strand
ATCACAAGCCCAGCTAGACGATCAGCCCACAGACCAGGAGAACACCACCCCACCATCCGCCCCAACCCCAATCCGACGCCATATATAGGGACACACCCACACCCCACCATCCGCTCCACGGAAGGCAAACAAAAAGCCCGCCTCCACAAAAACGGAGGCGGGCGGCGCTTGGCTTACTTGCCGAGCTTACGACGCTGCACACGAGTGCGGCGGAGCATCTTGCGGTGCTTCTTCTTCGACATACGCTTGCGGCGCTTCTTAATAACTGAACCCATAAGGCTTCCTCTTTTCTAACGTTGCTTCGTACGTACGTGGTCGGCACGACCGCTTGCGGGGAACAGTGGGAGGTGCACACTCCCACAGGTTGTGGCCAACCTGAACACGCCAAGCATACAGGCGTGCAGACCAGCAGCCAAAAACCGAAAACGCCCGTTCCCCCACTGAAATCAGGTGGGAACGGGCGTTTCGTAGGGGTCTGGAGTGGTTTTACCCCACGTCGTAGACGGAGGACTCCAGGTATTCGTTCACCGCGTTTTCGTTGACACGGAACGAACGGCCTACGCGGACGGCAGGCAGTTCGCCGGAGTGAACGAGGCGGTAGACGGTCATCTTGGAGACGCGCATAATCTCCGCGACTTCGGCGACCGTCAGGAACTTTCCTTTATCTTCATTAACCACTTAATTCTTACCTCTCGGCACGCAAACGCGCTGCAGGCTTCCCCTCCCGCAGGACGAACACGCACGTGCTCCAACCACCCTAACGTGAAACATGGGTTGAGTGCGACTTAAGGGAGAGAATTTTTTCAGAGTGCAGGTAGTGAACACACAGCATCAGTTGTGACGGGTGTGACTACCGGGGTTATTCCTCGCCAAGTTCCTTCGACCGGCGCGCACAGGCCTCCATCGCGCGGTAGAACGCACCACGCAGACCGGACTCCTCCAACTCGCGGATCGCACGCGCGGTTGTGCCTGCCGGGGACGAAACGTTGGCACGCAACTGCACGGGCCCATCCTCGCCTTCCAGCATCGCGCCTGCACCGGCCGCGGTGGCCTTAGCCAGACGCTCCGCAAGGTCGCGCGGCAGGCCGAGGGACACGCCCGCGTCCACCATCGCTTCGGTGACAAGGAAGAAGTACGCAGGGCCGGAGCCGGACACTGCGGTCACTGCGTCGATCTGCGGTTCGGTGACGGTGACAACCTCGCCGGCGGCGGCGAGCAGTTCATCGACGGTCTGCCGCTGCTCGTCGTCAACGAAACGCCCGTAGGTCACCGCAAGCACGCCCTTACCGACGAGCATGGGCGTATTCGGCATAACGCGCGCGATCGGGGCGCCTGCGAGCGCCACTGCCTCTTCCATCGCTGCCAGCGTGATACCTGCTGCCATGGAGACCAGGACCGGGGTGTTGTCGGCGTCGCCAAAGCCTTCGCCAATTTCGGCGATGACGTCGAGGATGCCCGCGGGTTTCACGCACAGGAACACGACGTCGGCGTGCTGTACGGCTTCGTGGTTGTCGTTGGTGGTGCGCACGCCGTAGCGCTCACGCAATACTTCGCTGCGTTGCGACGACCTATTCGTCGCCGTGATCTTCTCCGGGTCGTAACCGGACTGGATCAGACCCGACAGGAGCGCTTCGCCGATATTTCCGGCGCCAATAATTGCGATGTTTGCCATGGTTGCCATGTTTAGATCAACGCGGGCCCAAATGCCATAACTGCTGCAGCGATACCTGCAAGCGCCATGTTCAGGCCATCACGTCCGGTGCGCATCGCACGCACACCGAAAACCACGCCGACCACTGCGACGATGCCAAGCAGCACCGCAACAACTGGGATGACGTGCGCCCACAGCCACTTGAATGCCAGGAACCCAAGCACACCAAGCAGCACGCCCAGGCCAACGAGCAGCACCATCAGAATCGGGTTGATGGAGGCGTCCTCGACTTCGATGTCGCGGACGTCCTCGTCAGGCAGGTCGTCCTCGACCAGGTCGAGCTCCGCATCCTGCTTATCGACGACTACCTCATCTACCGGCTTCTCCCCCGACTGAGGAGCCGCCGCAGCTGCCGCAGGCGCCGCCGGTGCCGTGGCCTGTGCTGCAGGCTTCTCCGCAGGCTTAGCAGCAGGTTTCTCTGCCGGCTTTCCTGCCGGCTTGGCAGCGCCTTCGCGCACGACCGGAATGACGTGGGTGTCGTCCTCGGCAGGCGGAGCCTGAGTCGGCTTCGCCTTGGCCACTGCCTCTTCAGGCTTCTCCTGCTTGGCAGGCTTCTCCGCAGGCTTCTCCCCTGGCTTCTCCTGCTTGACGGTCTTTGCCGGTTCGGCGGGGGCGTCGATAGGCACGCTCGAGTGCTTCGCCTCGACAGGCTTGACGTTGACCTTCTTAAAGGAGTCGGTGAGCTCGGCGACCGAAACGCCACCGTCTTCGAGGCTGCGGCGGCGCCGGGGGCGTCGTGTGGCCGAAGGATTTTCCTTCTCGGCGCGCGCGAGGAGCTCGGCTACCGTGAGCTGCTTGTCGGCCATTTACTCGTCGTCTCCTTTATCGGCATTCAAACCGCCCTGGTCGATGCGTTTCAGAATCACGCCTTCACGCAAGGCCCACGGGCAGATCTCCAACTTATCAATATTTAGTGCGCGCATTGCAGCCTCGGCAACGAGGGCACCGGCGACGATCTGGTGGGATCGGTCCGCATTGATGCCTTCGAGCTCCGCACGGTCCGCTGCTGTCATGCGTGAAATGAACGCGATGAGCTGGCGCAAACCGGGTGCGGTGAGGGTGCGCTGCACGAACGGACCTGCCGACGATGGTGCTGCACCGGTAAGGCGGGCAAGGGAGCGGAACGTCTTCGACGTACCCACCGCCAGGCCTACCTCGCCGAGTGCTTTAAATTCTTCGGCGGGGCCGGCGAGTTCCGCGTCGATGTAGTCGCGCAGCATGTTGATCTTCTTACGCTCTGGCGGGTCGGTGTCGAACCACTCGTGGGTCAGACGGCCAGCGCCGAGGTCCAGCGACACTGCCAGGTCCGGCATTTCTTCGGTGCCTGAGGAAATCTCGAGCGAGCCACCGCCGATGTCCAGGTTGGTGATGCGGCCGGCGGACCAGCCGTGCCAGCGGCGGGCAGCGAGGAAGGTCAGGCGTGCTTCCTCTTCGCCGGAGAGGATCTCTAGGTCCACGCCGGTTTTCTTCTTCACCTGCTTCAGCACGTCCTCGGAGTTCGTCGCGGAGCGCACTGCCGAGGTGGCGAAGGCAAGGACCTCTTTGCACTTGAGATTGTTGGAGAGGTCGGCTGCTTCCTGGCAGGCGTCGACAAGTTTGTCGATGCCTTTTTGTTCGATGTTGCCTTTCTTATCCAGCAACTCGACAAGCCGCAGCGGCTGCTTCCAGTCACTCATCGGGGTGGGGCGTCCGCCACCGTATGCATCGACCGCCACAAGATGGACGGTGTTGCTTCCGACGTCTAATACACCTAATCGCACCACCTCAGCGTAACGGGTCTACGGTGTGCAAGTGTGAATCAACCAGCCCCGAATCCTGTTTTTCTTGGCTTTCCGGCAGATTCCCCGGCAGGTCGCTCCATTGCGGCAGGCAGGGAAACGGCCCAGGAATTCCCGCGCGAATGGTTTGAGTTTGTCCACCCGGAGGACCCTGACCACACGTTTTCGCTAGATCTGACCTGGCTCGAGTCCACCTGGTCGTGCCGATTTGGCACGTCACAGTGCCTGGGTATCGACGAATCCAACCAGGCGGTCGGCTGCTGCATCCACGGCGCATACATTGCCGACGAAGAAGACCGCGACACCGTATATAACTCCGTTGCGTTGATGCCGGCGAAGTACTGGCAGTTGCGTCCGGCCGACACGGATGAGTTCTTCAAGGCCGACGACCCCACGTGGCTCGAGCCGTGGCTGGAGTGGGACGACAGCGATGAAGAGGACGACGGTCCGCACATCAAGACAAAGGTGGTCGACGGCGCTTGCATCTTTGCTAACCGCCCCGGCCACCCGACCGGTGCGGGCTGTGCGCTGCACCAGTGGGCGATGGCGGAAGGCCACAACATCGTTGGCACTAAGCCGGAAGTGTGCTGGCAGGTGCCGTTTTCCCGCGAGGATGAATGGCAAGAGCGTAGCGACGGCCACGAGATCCTGCGCACCACCATCGGTGAGTACGACCGCCGCCAATGGGGCGACGGCGGCGAGGACTTCGACTGGTGGTGCACCGCCTCACCGCAGTGCCACACCCCGAACAACGGCAGCCTCAAGCCGATTTGGCAGTCCATGAAGGACGAGTTGATTGCGCTGATTGGTGAGGTCCCGTATGCGATCGTCGCAAAGCATTGCGAGGCTCGCGCGAACCTGCCGCAGGAGGCGAAAGCCACCCACCCCGCGACGGATCAGGCCTCGAACTTGTAACCCAGGCCGCGCACGGTAACCAGCTGAGTGGGGCGCTTCGGCTCCGCCTCGATCTTGGAACGCAACCGCTTGACGTGCACGTCCAGGGTCTTGGTGTCGCCCACGTAGTCGGCGCCCCAGATGCGGTCGATCAACTGGCCGCGGGTGAGCACGCGGCCGGCGTTGCGCATGAGGTACTCAAGCAGGTCGAACTCCTTGAGCGGCATGGGCACCGGCTGGCCGTCCACGAGCACCGTGTGGCGGTCGATGTCCATGACCACCCGGCCGCCCTTCAGCAGCTGGTCGTCGGCCTCCTCCACACTTTCCGCCTCCGGACCGCGGCGCAGCACCGCGCGGATGCGGGCGACGAGTTCGCGGGTGGAGTACGGCTTGGTCACGTAATCGTCCGCCCCCAGCTCCAGGCCGACAACCTTATCGATCTCACTGTCACGCGCCGTGACCATAATGATCGGCACCGACGACTCCGCACGCAGCTTTCGGCACACCTCCGTGCCGCTCATCCCTGGCAGCATGAGATCCAGCAGAACCAGATCGATGTCTTCAGAGTCGAAGAGCTGCAGCGCCGTCGGACCGTCCGGCGCGATCTTGGTCTCAAACCCTTCCTTGCCCAGCAAAAACGCGAGCGGGTCCGATAAGTTCTCTTCGTCCTCGACGATAAGGATGGTCGTCACTGCTGCTCAAGTTCCTTTCTGCCAGCAGAGGCGTGAACAGATTCCGGGTCAAAGATCGGCAACTCAATGGTGAACGTTGAGCCGGTGCCGGGCCTGGACCACACGGTTATGTTACCGCCATGGTTGGCAACCACGTGCTTGACAATCGCCAGTCCCAGGCCAGTGCCACCTGTCGAGCGAGAACGGGCCTTATCCACCCGGTAGAACCGCTCAAACACGCGTTTTTGGTCCTCGGGCGCAATGCCGATCCCGCGGTCCGTGACACGGATCAGCACCGCTTTGTCGCGCACCGTTTTCTGCGTGATGCTCACCGGCTGCCCATCCGGCGAGTAGTTGATCGCGTTGGAGATCAGGTTGGCCACAGCCACTGTGAGCATCGACTTGTCGCCGAGCACGTACAGCCCAGTGGGGGCGCCACGGTTGATCTCAATCTTGCGGTTTTCGGCGGTGACGTGGTTGCGGATGACGGCTTCGTCGATGATGTCGTCGACACGCACTGGCGCCATGTCGGGCAGCGCTTCCGCGCCTTGCAACTTCGACAGCGCAATCAGATCCGTGATCATCTCCCCCATGCGGTGCGCTTCCTTGTGCAGTTTCCCGCCGAAGTATTCGACCATCTCCGGGTCAGTCGGATCCTGCAGAAGCGCCTCCGCCAGCAGCGACATGCCACCGACGGGGGTTTTGAGCTCGTGCGAGACATTTGCGACGAAATCACGCCGCGCGTGCTCCATCCGCACATTCTCAGACTCGTCGGAGCCGTAAATGATCACCGACGAGTTATCCGTCAGCGTCAACGGAGCAACTACCGCGCGCACGTTACGGATACGGTTACCGGTGGTGCGCTGTGGCATCTCCATGTCGATGACACGTTGCTCCGCATCGTCCATCACCTGCTCCGCAACATCGAATACGCGGGGGTTGACGGTGCCGTCGTGCACAAGCGACATATCGTGGGCACGCGCGTTGGACAGTTGCACCTTGCCATTTCTTCCAACGACGACGATGCCGGTGGGCGATCCCTGTGTCACCAGGTGCAACATATCGCTGACAGTGCTCACGCCAGTGTCTTCATCGTGGTCGTCCGCACTGTTTCGGGCATACCAACGCAATGCCCGCCGCCCGAGATGGGCAGCGGGGACGGCGACGAGCGCGCCGAGAATAAACGCAAGAACTGGCGACACAGCCTAAGCGCTACTTCTTGCCCTGGTTAGCCACAGCGGCAGCGCCTGCAGCGGCAGCCTCCGGGTCGAGGTAGGTACCGCCCGGGTTGAGCACCTTGCCGCGCTCGCCGATTTCGTACAGCAGCGGCATGCCGGTCGGGATGTTCAGCGCCGCAATGTCCTCGTCGGAAATGCCGTCGAGGTACTTCACCAGCGCACGCAGGGAGTTACCGTGCGCTGCGACCATGACAGTCTTGCCCTGCAGCAGCTGCGGCAAGATTGCCTCCTCGTAGTACGGCAGGAAGCGACGCACAACGTCCTGCAGGCACTCGGTGCGCGGCACCTCCGGCAGGAACGCGTAGCGCGGGTCGTTGGTCTGCGCGTACTCGTTATCGATGTCGATCGCCGGTGGCGGAGTGTCGTAGGAACGACGCCACTCCATGAACTGCTCATCGCCGTACTTGTCGCGGATCTCCGCCTTGTTCAGGCCCTGCAGCTTGCCGTAGTGACGCTCGTTGAGGCGCCAGTTGCGCACAACCGGGATCCAGTGGCGGTCCGCTGCGTTCAGCGCAATGTTGGCGGTGCGGATCGCGCGACGCAGCAGCGAAGTGAACACGATGTCCGGCAGGACACCCTTTTCAACCATGAGCTTGCCGGCGTTGACGGCTTCGCGCTCGCCCTGCTCTGTCAGGTCGACGTCCACCCAGCCGGTGAACTGGTTCGACTTGTTCCACTCACTTTGACCGTGACGTACAAGAATCAACTTTCCGTTACCCATGACTTTAAGCATGCCACGAAAGAGGTTTAGTGTCGTGGGCATGCTCAAGGTTTTTCGCTACGCCGCCGCGGTTGCTGTCGCCGCGGCACTGACCACTGCCCCATCTGCTGCCGCAGCGCCTGCGCTTGCCGCCCCCGGCGCGCCTGTGGCCACGCTGTTTCAGGGCTCTGATTCCTTTGCCAACACCTCGCGCTGCAGCCAGGGCCCTTCCGGTGTGGTGCGCACCCCTGACGGGCAGACGAAGCGGATCATGATCACCGCCGCGCACTGCTTCGACGTGGACGATAAAACGGTGCGCCCGGAGGTGTACGCGCCGGTACGAAGTGGTGGCGGGGTGCGCTACCCGCACGTGGGCACCATTGATACGCAGCGCAAGAAGTTCGAGCTGGGCAACGGCGAATTGATGGACTTCTACCGCATTATCGACGAGCCCGACTGGGCCATGGTCCGCCTCGACCCAGGCGTTTCTGCCTCCGGCTGGTCCACCTCCCGCGACCAGTGGGGTTCTGCACCTTCCCGGAACGTGGCGATCACCGGGGTGAAGGACTACCGCAGCCTGGGCAACGAGCTGATCAGCTTTGACAACTTTGGCCAGCCCATCTGCAAAGACGGCATGCGCACCGGCCGCTCATGCGGCACCCAGGTGTTTCGTACCCAGAACTTCATCTGGCACGTCGGGTTGAACTACGCCTCGGGCGATTCCGGCGGCATCAACTACGACCCGCGCACGGGCGAGGCCATCGGGTTGACCGTCATCGGATACGGCCCCTTCGGCAACTCCCAGCAGGTCGATCGTGCGCTCGAGTCCGCCTACGGCATCCCCGACGGTCAGGTAAATCAGGCGTTTACTCCTGCTGAGCCGGCGCCGCGCGCGGAGTTTGCAACGCTTCGCGACGAAATCGCCCAGCACAACCCAGCCGCCGCCAACAAGCCCGCGCCGGCACCGTCGAAGTTCCACAAACTCACCGGCGCAGTCAACGGTGCCCAGGCTGATGCTGCTCGCCTCGCCGGGGAGGCGCAACGTCTTCCCCAAGCAGCAGACCCGGTTGCCGCAGCGCAGGAGCTTGCCGGACGTGCGGGTGCCGCAGCCAACCAGCGTGCAGGTGAGATCAGCGCCGCCGTGAACGCGATCATCCGCTAGTTGCCGCCGGGGATCCGGGGAGCCTCACAGGGGTCGTAACCGTCGAGCGCTTGCTTATAGACGCCCGCGAGCTGGTCTGCCGACGCCGCCCAGCTAAACCGGGCCGCGTGGCGGACGGCGGATTCGCCCATGTGGATGCGCGTGGAGTCGTCGATAAGCAACCGCTCCAGCGCATCCGCCCACTCGTTGGTGTCGTGGCTGCCCACCAGCAGGCCGGTCTCCCCGTCACACACCGCGATCGGGAGCCCGCCGACCTTCGCCGCCACCACCGGGGTGCCGGTGGCCTGCGCTTCCACGGCGACCAGGCCGAAGCTTTCGTTGTAACTCGGCACCGCGACGACGTCCGCCGCCTGGTAGATGCTGACGAGTTCTTCAGGCGGACGCGGGCCAAGGAAACGCACGGTGGCACCCAGCGCCTCCTCGTCCGCGATCGCACGGTAGTGCTCCACCGAGGAGCCGGACCCGCTCGCCCCACCACAGATGATCACGTGCAACGGACCTTCGACGCGAGCGCGGCGCACGACCTCCCCCATCGCACGCAACAACACCTGCGGGCCCTTGAAATCCTGCAGCCTGCCGACGAACGCAACCACCTTCGCGTGCAACGGAATGCCCAGGTGGCGGCGCGCAAGTTCCGTGTTGCGGTTCGTGCCCGGGGTAAACAACTCCGTATCTGCACCAGGGCTGACCACGGAGATCTTCGACGGGTCCACGTCGTAGAAGCGGGCAAGCTCGCTGGTTTCATCCTCGGTGTTGACCACGAGCGTTTCGGCGTTGTCCACGAGTTGCTGCTCGCAAATACGGCGCGCCTCCGACTCCGATCCACCCACCCCGTAGGCGTTTTTCACCGCCGCCCACGTATGCCCGGTGTGCACCAGCGGCACCCCAGCAAGGTCGGCGAGCAACCACCCCACCTGGCCGGAGAGCCAGTAGTGCGAATGGATCAGGTCATAGGTCAACCCGTTTGCCCGGCAGAACTGCACCACCCCGCCGGCGAACGCAGCGAGTTGGGTCGGCAGGTCTTCTTTCTCCAGCCCCTCATACGGCCCGGCGACGATATTGATCACCCGGTAGCCTGGCTCGACCTCGACGATCTCGCCCTGGCTGGGCCGCGTCGCACGGGTGAACACATCCACCTGCGTGCCCTGGCGGGCCAGTTGGGTCGCAATGTTGTGAACGTAGACGTTCATGCCACCGGCATCACCGATTCCCGGCTGCTCGAGCGGAGAGGTGTGCATTGAAATCATGGCGACGCGCATGCGGGCCAGATTAGCGCGGCGCAAAACCCTGCGTCACTGCGCGTTGGTATGGCTTTGCAAATCTTCCTCAGCGAGCTGTTTGAGAACCACCTCGAGCGGTGTCCTCGTTCCGTCGTCCTCCTCACGGGCACGGCGTAGCAGTTCGCGGTCAGCGACCTGCTCTAGCTCTTCCAACAGCACCAAGTCTTCAACCGGCACGATAGCTGCAGCAGACTTCCCGTTCCGGGTAATCAACACCCGCTCACCTGCATAATTCGCTCGGTCAACCGTCTCACCTAAGCGATTCCGCAATTCAACAAGCGCAATTGCGTCTTCCGGCGCTTTCACAGTGCACCACCCCTTCATCCATACTGTGTACAGTTGGTACACACTGTACACATTTTCTAGGGGGTGTCAATGAAATACCAAGTCGAGCTCACCAACCAAGCCAGTCGTGACCTCAGAAAAATTCGACGAAGCGACCGAAACACCTTCGAGCGAATTACCGAAGCCTTACAAGCGCTCTCCGCTAATCCATTCCCCGCCGGTTGTGTCCGATTAACCGGCTACGACGATTTCCGAATCCGGGTTGGCGGGTTCCGGATCATCTACTCAGTTCAGCAAAAAGTCGTTCTAGTGGAAGTACTGCGCATCGCGCCGCGTGGCGAGGTCTACAAAGGCCTTTAGTGCGCCGCGTGCCGGTGCCACGCACCGAAGTCCGCCGCCACCGTAGCCGCCAGGTGCTGATAGGACTTCAGGGTTGCCGGGGCCATGCGCTCCAAATCGACGACCGCACCTTCCGCCAGGTGCCTGTCGTACGGGATCGTGTGTACCGCCCGCGTACGCGAGGCGAAGTGTTCGGTGACCTTGCCCATGTCGATGGTCGGCTTGCCCGGTGCGGATGAGGAAATGACCACGACAGCGTTGGCGGCCAACTGGTCGTAGCCGTGGAGGTTGAGCCAGTCGAGGGTCGCGGATGCGGACTGCGCGCCGTCGAGAGCAGGTGAGGTGACCAGCACAAGCGCGTTGGCCAGGTCGAGCACGCCCGCCATCGCGGAGTGCATCAGGCCGGTGCCACAGTCGGTGAGAATGACGTTGTAGTGGTGCTGCAGGATGTCGATGGCGTGGCGGTAGTCGGCTTCCGAAAACGCCTCGGAGACCGCCGGGTCTCGCTCGGAGCCGATCACCTCGAGCCGCGATGCTGCCTGGTTAGTAAAGGCACGGACCTGCGGGTAGCGGTGCGTTTCCGGCGCGTGGAGCAGGTCACGGATGGTGGCCGGTGGCGCGGTTGCTGCGCGTTGGGCAAGTGTGCCCAGGTCCGGGTTGGCGTCGATGGCGATGACGCGATCCCCACGGGTCTGTGCGAACACGCCTCCAAGGCCAACGGTGGTTGTGGTCTTACCGACGCCACCTTTCAGGCTCATCACCGCAATGCGGTAGTCGCCGCGCAGGGGCGCACGGATGGCGTCGATAAGCTGCTGCTCCTCGAGCTCTTTGCGCGAACCGCCCGGGTTGATGCGACCACGAGTGGCGGTGTGGATCATTTTGCGCCAGCCCTGTTTCGGCGGCGATTTCACCGGATCCACCAGGTTGGTTTGATCGAGCACCTCAGGTGGTGTGAGTTCAAGCTCCGGCATGGCAACAGCGTCGCGAAGCGTGGCGTCATGGAACGTGGTCATGAAAAATCCCCCCGTATTTCCCCAAATATGTGATGCGGGCAAGTGTAGATGATCAATTTCTTGCGCGCACCCATTCACAACCTACGCAAGAGTAAGTTATACTCCGCAACACGTTTAGTTACACATGACCATAACCGAGAGGATGCAATGGGCGCCGCAGACACACAGGCCTGGATTGAGCAATACGCCGAATGGACGAACCCGCGTCCCGAAATCGGCACAGATACGCTCGTGAGCTGGTTCAACCGGGCCGTGGCCACCCAACCGCGCAGCGCCGCAACATGGTTTATGGGCAAGGAGCTCACCTACGCCGAGCTCAACGATCACGTCGGCAGCGCGGCAGCCGGCTTGGCCAAACTCGGCGTCCAGCCTGGGGACCGCGTGGCGGTTGCGCTCCCCAACTGCCCGCAGCACGTCATCGCAGTCACGGCGATCCTGCGGCTGGGCGCGGTCGTCGTCGAACACAACCCGCTCTACACTGCAGACGAGCTCGAGCCACAGTTCAACGACCACGGAGCGAAGATTGCGATTGTCTTCGACCGTGAAGCGGACACCTTCCTCTCCCTGCGCGGACGCACCCCGCTGGAAACCGTTGTGGCCGTCAACATGATCGACGCCATGCCCGCGCACTTGAAGGCATTGCTCGCACTGCCAATACCGCCGGTAAAGAAGAAGCGCGCCGAGCTCAGCGCCCCCGCCCCAGGGACCATGAACTTCACCGACCTCCTGCGGACACGTTCTCGCACGGTGCACCTGCCACCGATCGAACCGGAAACCACCGCCTTTATCCTCTACACCTCAGGCACCTCCGGGAAACCTAAGGGTGCGCCACTGTCGCACCGCAATATCGTCTCGGTCCTCAAGGCGGGCATCGAGTGGCTGGAGGACTGGGGTGCGGTGCGCGAAAAGGTGCTCGCCGTGCTGCCGATGTTCCACATCTACGGCCTTGCGTTGAACTACGGCCTGCCACTGACGGTCGGCGGGCAGATCGTGCTCGTGCCCGCACCGCAGCCACAGTTGTACCAGTCGGCGATCCTGAAAACGCGGCCAACGATGCTGCCGGGCGTGCCCACGCTGTACGCCAAAATCATCGAATGGGCGAAGAAAGACAACGTCGACCTTTCCTCGATTCACACGTCGATCTCCGGCGCATCCACCCTGCCTGCAGAGACGATCGAACTGTGGGAAAACACCACGGGCGGGCGCCTCATCGAGGGCTACGGCCTGACGGAAACCTCGCCGATCCTCGCCGGCAACCCCCTCGACGGCACACGTCGTCCGGGCTACATCGGTCTCCCCTTCCCCAATACGGAGATCCGCATCGCTGACCCGGACGACCCCTCTCGCACCATGTCCGACGGCGAGCCAGGCGAGCTGCTCGCCCGTGGCCCGCAGGTCTTCGCTGGTTACCTGACCAACCCGGAGGCAAACGAGAACGCGTTCCACGATGGTTGGTTCCGCACCGGCGACATGGCCGTCATGGAGCCGGACGGCTGGATCAAGTTGGTGGCGCGCATCAAGGAGATGATCATCACCGGCGGCTTCAACGTGTACCCGGACGAGGTGGAGGGCGTACTTCGCCGCCATCCGGATATCGACGACATCGCGGTCGTCGGCCGCCCCCGCGAGGATGGCGCCGAGGATGTCGTCGCGTGCATCACGCTTGTCGACGGCGCCGCGCTCGACCCCGAAGGCCTCAAGGCCTACGCCCGCAAGCACCTGACGCGCTACAAGGTGCCGCGCGAGTTCTACCACTTCGAGGAGCTGAACCGGGACCAGACAGGCAAGATTCGTCGCCGTGAGGTTCGCGACACTCTCGTCAGTCTTCTTACCCAACCGTAGGTAGATGGGCGTAGGGTGGTCACCATGACTTCACCCTCCCCAACCAATGGAGACGCCCCCTGGCTGCAGTACTACCCCGAGTGGACCGCCCACTCGCTGGAGTACGGCAACCGCACGCTGAACGATCTTTACGACGACAACCTGGCCGCCAACGGCAACAACACCGCCACCAGGTTCTTCGGCCGCACCCAAACCTTTAGCGAGCTCGATCGCGAGGTGCGCCGCGCCGCCGCAGGTCTGAAAGCCTTCGGCGTTCGCCCGGGTGACCGCGTGGCCATCATGCTGCCGAACTGCCCCCAGCACGTCGCCGCCTTCTTTGCTGTGCAGAAGATCGGCGGTGTTGTCGTCGAGCACAACCCGCTCTACACCGCCCACGAGCTGCGCCCACAATTCAAGAACCACGGCGCCCGTGTGGCAATCGTGTGGGACAAGGCCGCCGACACGCTTGAGCAGCTGCGCGCCGACACTCCGCTGGAAACCGTGGTCAGCGTGAACATGATCAAGGCCATGCCACGCGCCCAGCAGCTCGCGCTGCGCCTGCCGCTGCCAAAGGTGATGGAAGCCCGCGCAGCGCTCACCGGCCCGTGCAGCAACACGGTGCCATGGGAGTCGTTGACCAGCTCCGCCATCGGTGGGCTGGGCACTGACCTGGAACCCCCAGCGGAGATCACTCCGGAAAGCCCCGCGGTGATCCTGTACACCTCCGGCACGACCGGCGCGCCGAAGGGCGCGGCACTGTCACACGCGAACCTGGTTGCCAACCCGCTGCAAGGCCAGGCGTGGGTAAAGGAACTCCAAGAGGGCAACCAGCGCATGCTGGCGGCCCTGCCGTTCTTCCACGCCTACGGCCTGACGTTCTCGTTGACGTTGACCATGCTGATCGGCTCAGAACTTGTGCTCCTGCCAGCCCCGCAGATGCCTCTTGTGATGAAGGCCATCAAGAAAACCCCGCCAACATTCATTCCGGGTGTGCCCACCCTGTTCGAGCGCATCCTGAAGACGGCGAAGAAGAAAAACATCGACCTGTCCCCGGTCCAGATTGGCTTCTCGGGAGCGTCGTCGCTGCCGAAGGAGATCATCGAGGAGTGGGAGCGCGCCACCGGCGGTCGCCTGGTCGAAGGCTACGGCCTGACCGAGACGTCGCCGATCATCGTGGGCAACCCGCAGACCGCGGACCGTCGCCCCGGCTACATTGGCATCCCCTTCCCCGACACCGAGATCCGCATCGTCGACCCGGACAACCCGGACAAGGACATGCCCTACGGCGAGGACGGCGAAATCCTGGCGAAGGGCCCGCAGGTGTTCTCCGGCTACTTCAACAACCCTGAGGCCACCGAGAAGGTCTTCCACAACGGTTGGTTCCGCACCGGCGACATGGGTGTGATGGAGGAGGACGGCTTTATCAAGCTCGTCTCCCGCATCAAGGAGCTCATCATCACCGGCGGGTTCAACGTCTACCCTGCGGAGGTTGAGGAGGTCATCCGCACCCACAAGGACGTCGAGGATGTCGCCGTGGTCGGCCGTCCGCGCTCCGACGGTTCGGAGGATGTTGTCGCCTGCGTTGTGCTTCGCGACGGCGCCGCCCTCGACCCCGACGGCCTGAAGGACTTCGCCCGCGAGAACCTCACCCGTTACAAGGTGCCGCGCACCTTCTACCACTTCGAGGAGCTGGCTAAGGACCAGATGGGCAAGCTACGCCGCCGCGAAGTCCGCGAGGACCTGCTGTCCAAGCTCGAGCAGCGCTAAAGGCTCGGTCCGGACACCCGCGCTGCTTTGTTGGTCTCGCGGCGGCCATCCGCCGCTCCTCTCACAGATGGTGAGAACCAAATGGTGAGCTCGGCAAAATTTTGGCGTTCTCCCCGTTTGATTCTCACCATTTGCTCGTGCGACGGGGGTTCGCGCTAAAGGCCCACCCAGACCGGCTCGGGGTGCAGCTCAACGCCAAACTGCTTGTCGACGACCCCCTGCACCCTCCGCGCCAACGCCACGATGTCGTCCGCCGTGGCGTTACCCCTGTTCGTCAGCGCAAGGGTGTGCTTGGTGGACAGGCGTGCTGGCGCGTCCTCCCCGGGGAATCCGCGGGGGCAGCCGGCGCGCTCGATCAGCCACGCCGCAGACAACTTCTCTTGGCCCTCACCAGCGGCAAAGCGTGGCATGTGGTCTTCGCCGACCTTGGCCTCGATCTCATCCGCCAGTGCGGTGGGCACGACCGGGTTGGTGAAAAACGAGCCCGCGGACCACGTGTCGTGGTCGTCCGCGTCGAGCACCATGCCCTTCGCCCGGCGCGTCTCCAGCACGGATGCGCGGGCCTCCGCCAGCGACACCCGCTCCCCGCCCAGGTGGCGCAGCGGGATCGATTGATCGGTCTTCTCCAGCGCCATCTCGATCTCCAGCACCACGGCACGCGAGGTGAACTTCAGGTTGGAGTAGCGGTACGCCAGGTCGAGGGAGTCGGCGGACACCCACTCGTCGGCACCCGTCTCGCGGTTGTAGAGGCGCACGCGGGTCAGCACGTCCGAGATCTCGGAGCCGTACGCACCCACGTTTTGCACCGGGGTGGCACCAGCGGAGCCCGGGATGCCCGACAATGCTTCGATGCCACCCAGGCCATGGTCCACAGCAAAGGCAACCACGTCGTCCCAGACGGTGCCGGCTTGGATGCGCAGCGTGGTGTCGTCGATAAGCGAGATGCCCTCGTTGCGCACCAACACAGCAGAAAGATCGAGCGCACCTTCCGCAACAAGCAGGTTGGAACCGCCGCCGACAACAAGCAGCGGCGAACCGGCGCGATCAAGGCGCGCGACGGTCTCGGCGAGTGCTTCAGCGCTGGTGCACTCGATGATCTCGGCCGGCGAACCGCCGACGCGCAACGTGGTCAGAGAGGCAAATGATGGGGTTGACACGCCAACAACGGTAGTCTGTGATCCATGACTGCACGTAGTGAGATCACTGTGACCATCAACCAGCCGATCGAAAAGGTCGCGCAAGCCTACGCCACGCGCGAATACTGGGAGTTCATCGCAGAGAAACTCTCCCCGGAACCGGGCGAGCTCAACGAGTTCGCGGACAACACCGCAACCCTCTTTGAGATTCTGCCGACCTCTATCCTCCCGCCGGCAGCACAGGCGATGGTGTCCCAGGACCTGAAGCTCAAGCGCGTCGTCACCGTAGGCGCGCTCGACGGCGACACCGCCAAGCACACCATGACCGGCGACGTCAAGGGCACCCCGGTGGACCTCGGCGCCGAATACACAGCAACCCGCGACGGCGACAACACCAAGCTTGACTACGAGCTCGAAGCCAAGGTCAACATCCCGTTTATGGGCGCTGCCCTCGAGCCGAAGGTCGCCGAGGCACTCGAGGAGATCGTGGAAAACGAAGCGAAGCTCACCGAGCAGTGGATTAGCGAGAACCTCTAATCCCCCACTATCACAATCTCCGCGCCGATAACCCGGGTGCGGCGGGCAAACCCTACGGGGTGATCACCCGCGGCACGACCGGGTTTAATCGTCTGCGCAGATCTGATCGCTGGACCCGCTTTCACCCGCGGGTCCAGTCCCTGTTGCGCGCCGTACCCGACCCGCTGGCCGTGGATGTGGGCTACGGCGCCTCGCATGCCACCACCGTCGAATGGGCCGGGTGGCTGCGCCAGATCCGCCCCGACATCGAGGTCGTGGGCCTGGAGATCGACCCGGAGCGCGTCCTGCCGCCCCGCGACGGCGTGCGTTTCGAGCTCGGTGGCTTCGAACTTGCTGGCTACCGCCCCCACCTCGTGCGCGCCTTCAACGTGCTGCGCCAATACGACGTCGACCAAGTCCCCGACGTGTGGGACACCGTCTGCTCACGCCTTGCGCCGGGCGGCCTGTTCGTCGAAGGCACCTGCGATGAAATCGGACGCCGTTGCGCATGGTTGCTTCTCGACGACACCGGCCCCGTCTCCTTAACCCTCTCCTGGGATCCCTTCCACACCGCAACCCCCTCAGAGGTGGCGGAGCGCCTCCCCAAAGCGCTGATCCACCGCAATGTGCCCGGCGAGGCCATCCACGCATTTCTTACCGACGCCGATACCGCCTGGGAACACGCCGCCGGATGGGAACCCCACGGCCCGCGCGTGCGCTGGCGCCACGCCCTCGACGACCTGGCCGCAAAATGGCCGATCACGCCCCAGCGGCGCCGCTTTTCCGACAATTCCGTGACCGTCGAGTGGAACGCCATCGCCCCAAGTTCCTAAACTGGCCCGCATGACCAAAGCCTGGAAAGTCACCCTCTCCATCATCGTCGGAGTACTCCTCCTGTTCGCCGTTGCGGAAGGAGGCATCCGCGCGTTCGTGTCCCACCAGGTCACGTCCGAAGCCCCGGAAGGCACCTCGGTGTCCTTCGGCCCAAAGCCAGTCACACTCGGCCTGCTGGGTGGAAAGTTCCCCCACATGAAAATCGACCAGGACTCCACCCTGGTTGTGGACGGCAACACCTTCACCGGCGCGCCCGCCGCCGTCGTGGAGATGGACAACGTCCACATCGCAGGTGGCGACCCGGTCGCCGAAACCCTCCACCTGACCTCCGATCTGCCCACCGACTACGTCCGCGCCATACTCAACCAGCAGTTGGAGCAGCAGATGGGCGAGGACGCCGGATTCCTGGCCAACTTCATCAACGTCAGCGACGTCACCGCGAACCCCGAGGCCGGTACCTTCACCGTCGAGTTCAGCGGCGGTGTCGCAGGCATCGATCTGCACCCCTCCATGCGTGACGGCCAACTCGCACTCGAGGCCGAGAACACCTCCTTGTTCGGCTTCGACTTGCCCGACGGTGTCGCCGACGCCATCAGCGGCGCCCTGTCCAACGGCATGGCCCAGGAAGCCAACAGCACCATGCGTATCGACGACTTCCGCGTCATCGACGGCGGCCTCCAAGTCTCCATGGTGGGCACCGACGTGAACTTCAACGAACTGCAGATGATGCAAGAAAACCCCGCCGGGTTCACGACCCAGCAGGGTTAAGCGGTGCCGCTGCGGCGGCGCTGCGGCGGCGCTGCGGCGGCGCGGGCGTGCTACCAGCCCGCGTTGCCCTCCAGAATGTTTTTGATCTGGGGGCGGATGTCGAAGTAGTAGATACCGATCGCCACCGCACCAAACCATGCGATGAACGGCAGGCCGAGCATGCACGCCACCGCAGACAGCGCCAGGATGCCAATCCAGGCGCCCTTCGACTGGCGGCCTGCTGCTTCGAACGCGTCGGGGCGGGTCGTCGCCACGAGCCCGGCAGCCACAAGGCCTGCGATGCCGACCGCGAAGAGCATGAGGAAGCTCGCGCGTGACGGGAGCGTCGTGATGAACTGGATCTGCTCAAGAGCCGCGGTATCCATATCCCAACCTTCTAGTTAGCGGTGTTGTTGGAGTCGGTTTCGTCCGTCTCCAGAATCTCGCCGTCGATAATATCGCCGTCACCGGTGGTGTTGGTGAACTGGTCTTGGAGGCGCTCCACCAGGCCGTCGAAACGCGAGCGGACATCGCTCATAACACCCTTGTCGTCGACCCCGTCAAGAGCCTTATCCAGACGCTCGTTGAGCGCAGCGCGCACCTCATTTACCTTCGTAGTCACAGTCTCCTTGAGGTCGTCGGAGATCTGCAGATCACGCTCACGCAGGGAGTTAAAGAGCTTCTCCGCCTCATCGACGAAGTTGTTGGCCACGTTGCGCACGTCGCCCTCCGACGTCGCCGCGTTCAAGTTTGTGCGAGCCTCATCGGACGTGGATTGGAAACGCTCAGAGAGCTCGCCGGCTACCTTGCCCAGCGCCGCACCGAGGGAAGAACCTGCCAGCAGCAGGGCCTCGCCAGCGTCGCGCAGGTTGTTGCGGATCTCGCCATTGTTGTCAGCCATAGTTTTACCTTTCATCTAAAAGAACAAGAGCTGTGTCACAGTGTAAATAACCAAACCGGCCAGTGCACCGACCACAGTGCCGTTCAGACGAATAAACTGCAGGTCACGCCCCACCATCAGCTCGATCTTCTCCGCTGCTTCCTCCCCATCCCAGCGCTCGATCGTCTCCGCGATGATGCCCACGATCTGTTCCGCGCCGTTCTCAGCCGCGTAGTGGGTGATCTTTTCCAGGCGTGCTTCGGCATCGGCGCGGACTGTGGGGTCGTCGCGAAGCTTGGTGCCCCACTCCATCGACGCATCCGCGATCTTCCTGCGCAGCGTGCTCGACGGATCCGAGGCCGCCTCCACCAACGCTGTGGACAACTGCGCCCACATCCCCGCCGACGCCGAACGCACCGCGTTCGACGCCATAATGTCGCCCTTCAACGCCTCCACGCGCGAGATCATCTCCCCATCAAACTGCAGGTCCTGCGCGAAGTCGTTGATCTGTCGGCGCAGCGCCCTGCGCGCCTCGTGCTGCGGGTCCGCGTCCACGTCCGCCATGAACGACACCAACTCGTCGTACACGCGCTGCCCCACGAGGTCTTTGGCGAATTGGGGTGCCCAGCGGGGCATGCGTTCGTCGATAAGTGAAACGACCGTGTCCTCCATGCCATTTACTTTGCGACGACCCCACGCCACCATGTCATCCACCACCGGCTCCACCTTGCCATCCGCAATCAACCCCTCCAGCGCACGGCCCAGCGGCGGGCCCCAAATCGGCTCCGCAAAGCGGTCGATCACCTGCGAATCGATAAACCGCTCCGCCTCCTTCGGATCGATGCCCTCAACCATGCGCACCACGAACGTGCCAACCTCTTCGCTGACACGCTCCGCGTTCGCCGGCTGCGCCATCCACGTGCCTACCCGCTCCGGGATGCCCGCATCCATCACCTTCTGCGTAATCGTGCGCGCATTCAGGAAGTTCTCGCTGACAAAGTCGCTCAGCGCCCCCGCAACCTGATCCTTCTTGTTCGGGATGATCGCCGTGTGCGGAATCGGAATCCCCATCGGGTGCTTAAACAACGCCGTCACCGCAAACCAGTCGGCCAAACCACCCACCATGCCGGCCTCCGCCGCAGCACGCACGTAACCAATCCACGCCGCCGTTGCGCCTTGGGATTGCGCCCACGAGCACGCAAGGAAGATCACCGCAGCAACCCCAAGCAAACTTGTCACCGCGATCTTGTGGTTTCGCAGGACGCGGCGCCGCTCCGCCTCATTGGTTGGGCTTGGCATCAACTGATCAGTCATGCCCCCGATTAAAGCAGCCCGGCCGACATGGGCACGAAAAATGCCCCCTCCGCCGAAACGAAGAGGGCAAAAGCGTCCAGCGCGTTAGTTCACGCGGCCAGTGCGCTTGCGGTACTCCTTGTAATCCTTCCGGCCAAGGCCGATGAAGATGAAGGCGAGCACCGTGGTGATCACTGCCTCAGCGACGCCCAGGATGAGCAGACGCTCTGCCAGACCGTGAGTCTGCGAGCCAAAGCCGTAGACCATCGCACCCCAGCCCCACACTGCCAGGCCAACACCGAACAGTGCGGACAGGAGCAGACCCATCGCAACCCAGGTGAAGTTGCGGTTCAGGGACGAGTGCGGCGCACCCAGGGATACCGGATCGTAGCCCTCGATGTACGTGTCCTCAATCCTGCTCTGGTACTCAGGGAAAGACTCGCTGTGGATATCTGCAACTGCATGAGAACCCATGATGATGTTTCCTTCTACTACTGCTGGTTCTACCAGGACTCCAATACCTCGGAGTATACGGCAGATCTAGTCGTCGCCACCCTTGAAGGCAGCACGGGCACGCTCAGCGTTGATCGCACCGACTGCATCAAGCGGGATACCGGCCGGGCAAACATCAGCACACTCGCCGTACAGCGAGCAGTGGCCGAAGTTCGTCTCCAGCTCATCAACCATGTTGCGGGCACGGCGGCCGCGCTCCATCTTGCCCAGCGGCAGCAGCTTCAGGTGCTTGAGCTTCGCGCCAGTGAACAGGTGCGCAGCACCGTTCGGGCAGGCAGCCACACAAGCGCCACAACCGATGCAGGCTGCGTAGTCAAGCGCGGTCTCTGCATCCTTGTGGTTCACAGCCAGCGTGTCAGCATCCGGAGCGGTACCGGCGTTGACCGAGACGTAGCCACCCTGCTGCATGACGCGGTCCAGAGCGGAACGGTCCACAGCCAGGTCCTTGATCACCGGGAATGCACCGGAGCGGAACGGCTCAATCTTGAGCGTGTCGCCGTCGTTGTAGTTAAACAGGCGCTGCAGGCAGGCCGTCGTGTTCTGGCCAGCACCGTGCGGGCGACCGTTGACCAGTACGCCACAGGTGCCGCAGATGCCTTCGCGGCAGTCAGAGGCGAACACGAACGGTTCTTTGCCCTCTTCGACGTAGTTGTTGTTGACGTGGTCGAGCAGCTCCAGGATGGACATCTGCTCCACAGCGTCGTCGACCTGGACGGTCTCGAAGCTGCCCTCAGTGTCAGGACCAGCCTGGCGCCAGATTTCAAGTGTCAGTTTCATTACTTGTAGTTCCTTGCCATCAGCGGGATCGAATCGAAGTACAGGGGTTCAGCGTGGCGGATGAACTGGCCTTCGCCGGCCGGCTCCCACGCGGAGACGAAGCACCAGTTGTCGTCGTCACGCTCTGCCTCGCCGTCATCGGTGAGGTGATCCATACGGTAGTGAGCACCGCAGGACTCGTCGCGGTCAAGAGCGTCGATGCACATGAGCTCGCCGAGGTTGATGTAGTCAACCAGGCGCAGCGCTGCCTCGAGGGTCTGGTTCATGTCATCTGCGGTACCCGGGATGTGAATGTTGGTCCAGAAGTCCTCGCGCAGTGCACGGATCTTACGGATGCCCTCTTCCAGGCCCTCCACGGTGCGGGCAACGCCGCAGTGCTCGTAGAGGATGTCGCCGAGCTGCTCGTGGAAGTGCTCCGGGCCGTGCGGCTCCGGGCCACGGATGGACATGATGCGCGCGATGCGCTCCTCCACCTCAGCAACAACGTCCTTGGCTTCCTGGGAGTCCTCGGAGAGCTTCTCCTCACCGAGGTGGTTTGCCAGGTAGTTCGGGACGGTGAACGGCAGGGTGAACCAGCCGTCGACGGATGCGGACAGCAGCGAGTTGGCACCCAGACGGTTTGCACCGTGGTAGGTCCAGGAGCACTCACCGGCGGCGAACAGGCCGTCGATGGAGGTCATCTCGTTGAAGTCGGTCCACAGGCCGCCCATGGTGAAGTGGACGGTCGGTGCAATACGCATCGGAGCCTTGTACGGGTCGTCGCCAGTGGAGTCCTCGTACATCTCGAACAGGTTCGAGTAACGCTCACGGATGGTGTCCTCGCCGAGGCGCTCAATCGCGTCGGAGAAGTCCAGGTATGCGGAGTTGTGCAGCGGGCCAACACCGTAGCCGGCATTGAGCTGCTGGGAGATCGCACGGGACGCAACGTCACGCGGCACCAGGTTGCCGAAGGCCGGGTAGCGACGCTCCAGGAAGTAGTCACGCTCGTCTTCCGGAATGGTGTTCGGGTCGCGGTCGTCGCCCTTTTCCTTCGGGGTCCAAATGCGGCCGTCGTTACGCAGCGACTCCGACATCAGCGTGGTCTTTGCCTGCCACTTCGCGTTGACCGGAAGACCGGTCGGGTGGAACTGGACGAAGCACGGGGACGCCAGGTAGGCACCACGCTCGTACGCACGCATCATGGCGGAAGAATTGGAGTTCTTCGCCAGCGTGGTCTTGTGGTACACGTTGCCGTAACCGCCGGTAGCCAGGATGACTGCGTGGCCGGTGAACGGCGTGATCTCACCGTTGATCAGGTTACGAGTCACAATGCCGGAGCAGTGCTTCTTGCCGTCCTTCTCGGTGATGATCAGATCCATCAGGTCGTGGTGAGTGAAGATCTCAACGTTGCCCAGGTGGATCTGGCGCTGCAGAGCCGAAGCGGTGGACAGCTGCAGCTGCTGGCCTGTTTGGCCACGGGTGTAGTAGGTACGGGAGACCTGCACGCCACCGAACGAACGGGTGGCCAGGGTGCCGCCGTACTCACGAGCGAACGGAGCGCCAATGGCGTTCATGTGGTCGATCACGCGGACCGACTCGACAGCCAGGCGCCAGCAGTCGGACTCGCGGCAGCGGTAGTCGCCGCCCTTCACGGTGTCCTTGACGTGGCGGTAAGCACCGTCGTTATCCACCTTCTTGCCGCGGGCGGAGTTGACGCCACCCTGTGCAGCAATGGAGTGCGCACGACGCGGAGCATCGTGGTAGGTGAAGGACTTGACGTTGTAGCCGAGCTCGCCAAGTGCCGCAGCAGCTGCGCCACCGGACAGGCCGGTACCAACAACGAGGACGGTGAACTTACGACGGTTCAGCGGCGACACCAGGTTCATGTGGTCCTTCTGGAACTCCCACATGTCCTTCATGCGCACTTCGTCGCGGTTCGGCTCGTTGGACTGCAGGATCTCACCCGGGGTGACACCAGCAGCAGCCGACTCCGGCTGACGGAACGCCTGGGCCTGGGCCTGGCCAGCAGCCGGCGTCTCGGTGGAGGCCTGCTCGCCGTGCGAACCCTGATTCGAGGAAATAGAGGTAGTCATATTGTTTCTCCTATTTGGCCATTACCGAACGAAGTCCGGGACCCAGCCGGCCGCAAGAGCGATCGGCATGATGACGTTTCCGGCGACGACGATGAACGGGAGGATGTACGCGAGCACGACCATGAGGCCCTCACCGCGCTTGCCCAACCAGCCAAGGTCAGACACAGCGAGGTAGATGCCGTGGGTCAGGTGCAGCAGCAGTGCCAGGTTCGCGACAACGTAAACCAGGGTGACCCACCAACGACCTGGGCCGAAGGTAGCCAGCAGGTTGTTGCGGACTGCGCCGTGGACGAACTCGTCGGAAGCCACAGCAACACCCATGGTGAGGTCCAGGATGTGGAACACGATGAACAGCAGCAGGATGACACCCGTGACCAGCATTGCGCGGGTCGCGGTGGACTGCCAGCCACCCATCAGGCCCGTGCGCTTGAAGCGACCGCGGGACTTCTTCGAACGGCCGTGCAGGGCGAATGCTCCCCAAACGTGCAGCACCAGGCAGGCGAGCAGCACGATGCGAATAATCCACAAGAAGCCCTCACGCGGGAACAGCGGCTCGCCGATCGTGCGGAGGAACTCGCCGTAGTCGTCGATCGGCGCGGAACCGTCGGCATGCAGCGGCATAAAGATCTTCAGGTTGCCCACCATGTGGCCAAGCACGAAGAGACCGAAGATGAGGCCGGTGATGGCCATGGTCAGCTTGATGGCCCATGTTGGGTAGGACGGCCGCTCGCGCAGCGGCTTTTCAGTAATTTTTCCGTGACGAATGGCTTCACGGTCTGCGTTTTGTACAGTCATGGCACCTCCAGTGTCGCTAATACTCTATGAGAATCGCGCCGGTTACACACACCTGAATTGCAGGCCGATCCATGTTTTTCCCAAGTTTCAACCGACACTTGACCCCTCTCCCCAGTACGCACCGCACTTTGTGACCTTCCTCACCGCGAGGCATTGATGGTGGATAGCCAACAATCCTCACCCCGTTAAGTGTCAATCTTTGGTTGGTTAGTTTCACCTAACTGCCAGCTCGGGGCGAAATCGGTACGCTGGCCCCCATGGCTATTGACAAGAACACCGAGAACTCTGCAACCCGTCAGATTGATGCCCCTGCGGCCGCGATCTTCGACATCCTGTCCAACCCCGAGCGCCACGCCGAGACCGACGACTCCGGCATGGTTGTCTCCGCCGATCAGGCCGAGCGCCTCAAGGCAGTCGGCGACACGTTCACTATGAACATGACCAAGGAGGACGGCGACTACCAGACCGTCAACGAGGTCTTCGCCATCCAGCCGGACCGCATCATTGGCTGGAAGAACGTGGAAAACACCACCGCCCAGGTGAAGGTTGGCGCGAAGTGGCTCTACGAGCTCGAGCCGATCGACGCCGACAACACCACCGTGAAGCTCACCTACCAGCGCGATGAGCTGGAGGAGAACCTGCTGGGCATGACCGAGAAGTTCAACGACGACTTCCTGGCTAAGTCCCTGGACAAGCTCGCAGCAGCAGTCGCAGGCGCATAAGCACTCGCTTTTCGACGACCCCACGCGGCACCCCGCCAACCGGGGCGCCGCGTTCTGCTTTTGCTGATCGTCTAGCTTCCTTGGCAGCACAACCAGACGATCAACGCACCTCGCCCGCGTTTTCCCAGGTGATAACGCAACCCATGTTCAATATGGTGCGGATCGTCTAGTGGCAGCTAGACGATCCGCACCACAACATAAAAAAGGGGCGCGACCTGTGCGGTCGCGCCCCTTTTTATGCGGCGATCAATTAAAGGTTGATCATGTGGCCTTCGACGCCGTGGGCGACTTCCTTGAGCACCTCGGACAGGGTCGGGTGGATGTGGATGGAGCGAGCGATCTCACCAGCGGTCAGATCGAAGCGCTGTGCAAGCACAACCTCCGGCAGAAGCTCGGAAACGTTCGCGCCAACGAGGTGGGCGCCGAGGATCTCGCCGAACTCAGCGTCGGCGACGAGCTTGCCAAAGCCTGCGGTCTCAGCCAGGCCGACTGCCTTGCCGTTTGCGGTGAACGGGAAGGTAGCGACCTTGATGTCGCGGTCCGGCCACTTCTCCTTGGCCTGCTCCTCGGTGTAACCCATGGAGGCAACCTGCGGGTTACAGAAGGTGGCGCGCGGGGTCATCATGTAGTCCTCGATCTCGAGGGTCTCTGCACCCGCGATGGTCTCGGCGGCGATGATGCCCTGTGCCTCTGCGACGTGGGCGAGCTGGAGCTTCGCGGTGACGTCGCCGATGGCGTAGATGTGATCGACGTTGGTGCGCATGCGCTCGTCGATAGCAATGGCGCCACGGTCGGTGAGCTCAACGCCGGTGTTCTCCAGGCCGTAGCCCTCGGTGCGCGGGGCGAAGCCGACGGAGATCATCACGCGGTCAGCCTTGAGGGTCTCGGTCTTGTCGGAGCCGTTCTTCTTTACGTCGACCTCGACGGTGTCGCCGTTGTCGCGCACCTCGGTGGTGGCGTGGCCGGTGAGCAGCTTCACGCCAAGCTTCTTGTAGGCCTTGGCGATCTCCTTGGATACGTCCTTGTCTTCGTTCGGCAGGACGCGGTCCTGGTACTCGATGACGGTGACGTCAACGCCGTAGTTGGACAGCACGTAGGCGAACTCCATGCCGATGGCGCCTGCGCCGACGATGACCATCTTCTCCGGAGCCTCAGAGTTGAGGATCTGCTCTTCGTAGGAGACGACGTTCTCGGACAGTTCGATGCCCGGCAGGGTGCGCACGACGGCGCCGGTGGCGATGATGCAGTCGTCGAAAGTGACGGTCTTGCCCTTGTCGTCACCTTCGGTGATCTCGATGGTCTTGGCGTCCTTGAAGGAGCCCAGGCCGTTGATTTCCTGGATCTTGTTCTTCTTCATCAGGTAGTGCACACCGCCGACGATCTTCTGGGAGACCTGGCGGGAGCGCTTGTGGGCGTCGGTGTAGTCGAACTCCACGTCACCCTTGATGCCGAAAGTTTTTGCTTCGTGGTTGAAGATGGAGGCGACTTCAGCGTTCTTGATAAGCGCCTTGGATGGGATGCAGCCTACGTTGAGGCAGACTCCGCCCCAGTACTGCTTCTCAATGACAGCAACTTTCTTACCCAGCTGAGCTGCACGGATGGCGGCGACGTAGCCACCGGGGCCCGCGCCGAGGACAACAACGTCAAAATGTTCTTTACTCACGATGCATATGGTACGTCCCCGTCTGGCAAAATGTGGCGGAGGATCTCCCCAAGTCTTTAGGAAAGCGAGCACAGTTCCGTGAAACTCACGCGTCCGGCCATCGCCGTAGCCGCTGTCGCCCTTGTTACAGCAGGTGCCGTTCCCGTTGTCCATTACGCATCTTCGCTTGACGACGACACCCCCGCCGTCCTCAGCGCTGCCCAGTCGACAGTGAATACAACACTGCCCGAGACCACCACCTCGGAGACGACCGAGCCGACTGAGAAGTCGACCACGTCGGAAACGTCGGCAACGTCGACCTCGAACGAGCCCACCCCGACCACGTCCGAGCTGGTACCGGAGGGCTCCAGCAAGGACACGACCAACGAGGACCTCACCTCGAAGGATGGGAAGGACGACTCAGCCACTGACGCGGATGCGGACGCCACGGTGCTTTCGGAGGATGCGGCGAAGCTGAACCCGATGGGTGAGGATATGCAGCAGCACCCTGCGATCAAGGAACTCGGTGAGGTGCCGAAGACGATGAGCGGCGCGGACCAGCGCTGGGTCAAGCGTCTGGCCGACAACCAGCACGTGTGGAAGAACGAAGCGCTGCGCGTGCACTCGGAGTCGATGGAACGCGACATCCCGGTCGCGGTGTTCTACGCCACCAACGACAAGGGCGAAACGGTCGAGAACGCCCCGACGGTTTACCTGCTTAACGGCGCTGGTGGCTCCGAGCAGGACACCGACTGGGTTTCCCAGGCACTCGAAGAAGTCCACGAGGTCTACGGTCGCTCGGGCGCGAACGTGGTCATCCCGATGGAGGGCGCGTTCTCGTACTACGTCGACTGGGCTGCAGAGCCGCCGACGGAGAACAACGTGTTTTACAAGGGCAAGCAGATGTGGTCGACGTTCCTAGCCAAGGAACTGCCGCAGACCATCGAGCCGTACATCAAGGCTGACCCGAACCGCCGTGGCGTGATCGGCATGTCTATGTCCGCCACCTCGTCGCTGCTGCTCGCTGAGCACAACCCGAACATGTTTAAGGCCGTCGGCTCGTTCTCCGGCTGCCCGGCAACGTCGCGTCCGCTGCCGAGCTTCTTCATCAACCTCACCGTGGACCGTGCTGCACCGGGTGTCATGACGCCTGAGTACATCTTCGGCCCGATGGGTTCGGACTACAACCGCTACAACGATGCCCTAGTCAACGCACCAGCTCTGGCGGGCACTGACACGAAGGTGTACATCTCCACCGGCACCGGCCTCGCAGCGGAGACCGACATGCCGGGCACGTTGCGGAAGCGCCTCGAAGATGCGGGCCTGGACTCCTCCGACGCGTTTGTGAAGGGTTCCGCGAACGCCGCGACCCTCCTGGTCGAAGGTGGCGCGATCGAGGCTGCGATGAACGCCTGCACCCACGACTTCCTGGTCAAGGCGCGTGCCAACGGTGCGGAGGTCGCTCACGCTGAGCTGCGCCCGGTGGGCACCCACTCCTGGCCAGTGTGGCGCGACGACCTGAAGCGCTCCTACGAGACCGTGTTCAAGTCGGCGCTCGGCCTGTAACCGCGCCTGTAAAAAACAGGCAACAAAAAAGAGGCACCCTGCCACAGGGTGCCTCTTTTTCTAGCTTTTAGAACATGCCCAGGCCGTAGGCGATCGTGGAGGACGTCGAGGAGCCGAAGTGGATGAGCTGGCCGAGGACCTCGTTGATCTGCAGCTGGACGGATTCGATCGGGTTCATGTCGCTTTCCTTTCAAAACGTGGAACATCTGTAACAATAGCCACAGGTTTAACGTATGTACCGTACAATGACGCTTCGAATGTCGTCAGGCAACACACTTTCGTTACAGAAACGGGGACCCGCCTCATGAAGACCTTGAAGAAAGCTGCGCTCGCAGCACTCACCGCCGTCGCCCTCGCATGCGGTACGACTCCCGCGGTGGCGCAGCCGATTGGCGTGGTCAAGGCGTGGGACGCCACGGCAAACCCGCCGACTGTCATCCACACCGGCAAGCCGCAGTCCTGGGTGAAGCAGGTCGACCACAAAACGGTCCTGTCCTACAACGTGTTCTCCCCGTCGATGAACCGTGACATCCCGGTTGCCGTCATCCCCGCCACCAACCCGGCCGGCCAGCGCGTCCAGGGCGCGCCGACGCTCTACCTGCTCAACGGCGCAGGCGGTGCGGAGCAGGACCAGGACTGGATCCACCTGCACACCACCAAGGACTACTTCGCGGGCAAGGGCGTCAACGTGGTCATCCCGCAGGCTGGCGCATTTTCGTACTACACCGACTGGGTCGCCCCAACCGTGCGCTCCCGATACCTCAACGGCCCACAGAAGTGGGAGACGTTCCTGACCAAGGAACTGCCTGGTCCGATTGAGCGCACCCTCGGTGCAAATAACAACCGAGCGATCGCCGGGTTCTCCATGTCGGGCACCTCGGCGCTCGTCCTGCCGCAACACAACCCGGGCATGTACAAGGCGGCGGCGTCGTTCTCTGGCTGCGCGGCGACGTCCTCGCCAGCCGGCTACAACTTCGCCCGCATCACCGTGAACCGCGCGTCGGCTACCCAGGACTTCAAAACCGTCACCCCGGAGATGATGTGGGGTCCGATGGGCGGACCCTACAACCGCTGGAACGACGCCCTGCTCAACGCCGAGAAACTGCGCGGCCTGAAGCTCTACGTCTCCGCGGGCACCGGCCTGGCGGGGCGCAGCGACCAGGTCAGCTACCTCATCGGCCTCGGCGCACCGGACCCGATCGCACACATCGGCGCGGCAACGCTGCAGGTAGAAGGCGGCGTGATCGAGGCTGCGATCAACACCTGCACCCACGACCTCAAGGCAAAGCTCGACGGGTTGAACATCCCGGCGCACTTCGAGCTGCGCAACGTGGGCACCCACTCCTGGCCGTACTGGCGCGACGACCTGGACAAGGCCTGGCGCACCACTATCGCACCGGCACTCGGGGTGTAAGCCCGCGCTGGACTAGACTTCGCAGGCGATGAAACGCCGCAGCGACAACTACACGGGCGTGGAACCCAACCGTGGGTTCCACGTCACGCATTACGACCTGGATTTCGACTACATCGTCGGACCCAACCGGCTCAACGCCACCGCAACGTTGACGCTGACCACCACCGAAGCCCTGCACCACCTGACGTTGGATATGGCGGAGGGGCTTGCGGTTCGGCGCGTGGAGTCGTCGATAAGCAGTGGCATCAAGCGCTTCCGCCAGTCGGGTGGAAAATTGCGCATCTCGCTTCACGACGACCTCCCGGCCCACACCGAATTCACCCTCACCATCCGCTACGGCGGCAACCCCCGCCCGCGACGCACCGCGTGGGGCGAACTCGGCTGGGAGGAACTGGACAACGGCGCGCTGACCGCCAACCAGCCCAACGGCGCACCCACCTGGTTCCCCTGCAACGACACCCCCGACGAGAAGGCGACCTACACGTTTAACGTGCGCACCGACCGCGACTACGTCGCCGTAACCAACACCACCGCGCACCCGATGCCGACGTACCTGGCCACGGTGCAGGTCGGCCAGTTCCAACGCGTGGAGCTCGGCCGCAACACCGTCGCATGGCTGCCCGGCGCGCAACCCGGCGACCTGAACAAGCAGCAGGCAATGCTGGACTACTTTGAAACCGTCTTCGGGCCGTACCCGTTTGAGAACTACCAGGTAGTCGTGCACGAGGAGGCGCTGGAAATCCCGCTCGAGGCGCAGGGTTTGTCTATCTTCGGCATCAACCACCTGCGCCGCAACGAGCGGCTGATCGCGCACGAGTTGGCGCACCAATGGTTCGGCAATTCGCTCGGCATCGGCCACTGGCGCGATATCTGGCTCAACGAGGGTTTCGCCTGCTACGCCGAGTGGCTGTGGGCGGATCACGCAGGACAGATGCCTATCGACGACTCCGTGCGCACCCACTACGACAAACTCACCCCCATGCGCTTTACCCTGGCGGATCCGGGCCCGCGCGACATGTTCGACGACCGCGTGTACAAACGCGGCGCGATCACGCTGCATGCTTTACGACGAAGCGTCGGCGACCCAGTCTTCTTCAACACGGTGCGCGATTATGTGGCTGCGAACGCGGACGGGATCGTGGATACGCAAACGCTCATTGACGCCTTTGCCCGCAACGGTGCCGACGCCGCGCAGGTCACAGGGATTCTGGACGCCTGGGTACAGCACGCCGAACTGCCGGAGTGCCCGTGAAACACCTCTCGCTGGCGACAGTGTTCGCCGCCATCAGCGGGCTGGTCGTCGTCTGGGTTGCCGGCTGGGCGCTGGACGTAGAAACCGGCTACCGGTACTTCCTGGCCTACTGGGGGCTGTTCTTCGCCTGCGCCGGAATCGTGGACGGCATCACCCACGAAACCACCCGCGCCGTCGCCGCCGCCCGCGAGGACGGCATCCGCGGCAACGCCAACCCGTGGCGCATGGGTGCGGTCATCGGCGGGGTGGCGCTGGCGCTCGTTGCGGTGTTCGGCCTGTTCGGCATGGGTACGATCGTCCCCTCCGACCCGACGCTGGCCACCACACTGCTGGCGTTCGGCCTGTTGTCTTACGCATTCCAATCGGTGCTCTCCGGCGTGCTGTCGGGTGCGGGACTGTGGGAGCGCTACGCCGCACTCGTGGCGTTGGACTCCGGCGCGCGCCTGGTCCTCGCCGTGCTCACGCTGCTGCTCGGCGGCGGGCTTCGCGAGTTCCTCATCATCACCGTCATCGGCGCCCTGAGCTGGGTGGTCATCCTCGCCGTCGACCCGGTGCGCGTCGCCTTGGACGTGGACCGCGCCACGTTCGTGCGCCGCGTCCTCTCCGCCATGACCGCCTCAGGCGCCTCCGCAGCGCTGATCACCGGCTTCCCCACCGCCGTCAGCGCCGCGTTTCCCGACGACCCGCAGACCTCCCTGACCGTCGCCGCGATCTCGAATGCCGTCATGCTCACCCGCGCACCCGTGCTCGTGCCGCTGCAACGCTTCCAATCGGCGCTGGTGGTGCGGTTCGTGGAACACCGCGACCGTATTTACAAGGCGCTGGCCGCCCCCATCGGCGCGGTGCTCGCCCTCGGCGTGGTCGGTTTCGCCGCCGCGTGGCTCATCGGCCCATGGATCCTGCGCCTCGCGTTCAAACCGGAACTGTTCGTCGCCGGCATCACGCTCGGACTGCTCACGTTCGCCTCGGCGTTTATGGGCATGCTCATGATCACCGGCGTGGCAGTGCTCGCACAGGAGCGGCATGCGTTTTACGTGGCAGGCTGGGTCGCGGCCACGCTCAGCGCCTTCGCCGTCCTCTTCATCGCGCCGTGGGGCGTGGCCACCTCGGTTACCGTCGCCCTGTTCGTCGGGCCGGTTGTCGGTGCGCTCGTGCACCTCGCAGGCCTTGTAAGGTAACGCGATATGGAATCTTTGCTGGTCACCGGCGGCGCCGGTTTCATCGGGTCGAACTTCGCACGCATGGCGGCGCAGCGCTACCGCGTCGTCGTGGTGGACAAACTCACCTACGCCGGCAACCGCGCCAACGTCCCCGAGGGCGTCGAGTTCGTCCAGGGGGACATTTGCGAGCAATCGCTTATCGACGACCTGGTCAACCGCACCGACGCCGTCATCCACTTCGCGGCAGAATCCCACAACGACAACTCCCTGCGGGACCCAAGCGCGTTCGTACAATCCAACGTGGTGGGCACCTTTACCCTGCTGGAAGCCGTGCGCAAGTTTGATAAGCGCCTCCACCACATCTCCACCGATGAAGTCTTCGGCGACCTCGAACTCGGCGGCAACGACGCATTCACCGAAACTACCCCCTACAACCCGTCGTCGCCCTACTCCGCCACTAAGGCCGGCTCCGACCATCTCGTACGCGCATGGGTACGCTCCTTCGGCATCAAAGCGACGATCTCGAACTGCTCCAACAACTACGGCCCCTACCAGCACGTAGAGAAGTTCATCCCCCGCCAGATCACCAACATCCTGTGCGGCCAACCCGCGAAGCTCTACGGCACCGGCGCCCAGGTGCGCGACTGGATCCATGTCGACGACCACAACGACGCCGTCCTCACCATCCTCGAGCACGGCCGGCTCGGCGAAACCTATAATATCGGCGCAAACCAGCCACACACCACAAACAAGCAGGTCATCGAAACAATCTGCGAAATCATGGGCGGCACCTACGAACACGTCGCCGACCGGCCCGGCCACGACCAGCGCTACACCATGGACGCCACCAAACTCCGCACCGAACTCGGCTGGACACCCAAGCACGACTTCGACACCGGCCTGCGCGACACCATCGACTGGTACCGAGAAAACCGTCGGTGGTGGGAGGACGGTAAGGGTGTCGTCGAGAAGCAATATGCGCAAAGGGGACAGTAATGATCGCAGGACTTGAAATCCACGACCTCACACTGCACAAAGACAACCGCGGCTGGTTCAAAGAAAACTGGGCCGGCCAAGCACTCGTACCGCGACAACAAAACGTGAGCTACAACGCCCGACGCGGCGCCACCCGCGGCATGCACGCAGAACCCTGGGACAAATGGGTCTCCGTCGCCACCGGGCGCGTCTTCGGCGCATGGGTAGACATGCGCGCCGGCTCCGACACCTACGGCGAAACCTTCACCTGCGAAATCGGACCCGACACCGCCGTGTTCGTCCCCCGCGGCGTAGCCAACGGCTTCCAGGCGCTCGAAGACGACACCACCTACATCTACCTGGTCAACCAGCGCTACAGCCCCGGCGGTGCGTACTGCTCCTACCGCGAGATCGACTGGCCGCTGGAGCCCACCGAACTCTCCGCCGCCGACCAAGCACACCCCATGCTTGCCGACGCCACCCCACTACCACCCCGCCGCATCCTAGTCACCGGCGCCAACGGGCAGCTCGGCCGCGCGCTGCGTGCAATCTGGTCCGACGAGGAGGCGTTGTTTGTCGGCCGCGACGACTTCGATATCTGCCACGCCGCTGACGCGACGGGCAGCATGGGTATCGACTGGTCCGAGTTTTGGGCCGTGGTCAACTGCGCCGCATACAACGACGTCAACGGCGCCGAAACCGACCGCGCCGCCGCCTGGGCCACCAACGCCGCCGCCCCCGCCGCACTCGCGAAACTTGCCGACGCACACGACCTCACCTTCGTCCACGTCTCCTCCGACTACATCTTCGACGGGTCGGTCGAAGTCCACGACGAGACCGAAATGCCCTCACCGCTGTCCGCCTACGGAGCCTCCAAAGCCGCCGGCGACACCGCCGCCCAAACCGCGCGCAAGCACTACGTCATCCGCACCTCCTGGGTCTTCGGCGACGGCGCCAACTTCATGGAAACCATGGCCCAACTCGCCGAAAAAGGCGCCACGCCGAAAGTGGTGTCCGACCAGCGCGGGCGCCCCACCTCCGCCGAAGACCTGGCCAAAGGCATCGCGCACCTACTTGCCACGGAAGCCGAGTACGGCGTGTACAACATCACCTCCGACGGCGACACCGTCGGCCGCGACGAAATCGCCATGGCCGTCTACATCGCCATGGGCGGCAACCCCGCCGACGTCCACCCCGTCACCACCGAAGAGTACGGCCTCGACGCCGCCGTGCGCCCCCGCGAATCCACTCTGTCGCTGGACAAGATCAAGGCCACAGGGTTCGCGCCGACGAACTGGCGGGCGGCGCTCGCGCTCTACGTCGCCATGCGATAGCCCAACTGAGGGGGTGAATCCCGCTTATACTTACGGAAGTCCCCACCCCGTTCCCAGGAGATTTCCATAAAAACGTCGCGCTTCCTTGCTCTTGCTACTGCCACCGCTGTGGCCTTTTCCGCTGTCACGCCTGCGCAGGCAGCACAGGTCGGCCCCCTCGACCAAAACAAATGCAAGGTGACCTTCACTGCGGCGGAGAAGGATTTCCTGACATCGATGGAACAGGACGTGGCAAGCCGACTCGACTCGACGTTTGCACGCGACATCAACCTGTCGCTCGAAGCCGCATACCCGTCCGCTCGTCCCGTTGGCAACGACTTCGTCAACGCCAACAAGCAGCCACTCACCGGCCACAAGACTGTCGACGCCTTCGACGCAGCATTCAACGCCCTGGACAAGGCCTCGTACCTCAACCGACTCGGCCTGGCTGGCATGAACGACTCGACCGCGAACTTTTACCTGCAGATGCGTGCGCAAGCTGCCTACGGGCAGAACCTCGCCGGCGGCACCGAACCCGAGGAAACGGACGGGGATAACTACTACGTCGAAGCGAGGAAGAAAGAAGGCGATATCGAAGGCAACTTCGCTGGCGCCCTGATAGCTCTCTTCTTTGGTCTCACCGATGTCTTGGGCAACGAGGCGCAGATGGAGAAGTTCTACTCCACCTTCGAGAAAACCTCCACCGGCAAGTACTTCGAGGGCCTGAACGCCTTCCTCAACGCCAACGCGGACGCTGAGGAAGCTTGCCTCGGTGAAGGCAACACCACGGTTGCGTTCCCGACGAAGCCCGCGAGCCAGCCGAGCAAGGAAGACGGCTCCTCCACCGCTGGCATCGTGGTCGGCGTGATCGCCGCTGTCCTCGCAGTCGTCGGTATCGCGGTGGCTTTCGCACCACAGTTGGGTCTCCAGATCCCGGGCCTGCGCTAACTGAGGTCGCAGGCAACTTACCAATCAACTTCCCAACTACTTACCAACATGGGAAGTTGATTGGTAAGTTGGTGGCATGTTGCCGGTCGATCTTGCTCAGCTGCTAGACAAACTCCGCATAATCGGTACTGAACAGCAGCACGTAGAAGTTAAATCCGGCGCCGGCAAAAACATGTTGGAAACACTCAGTGCTTTTTCTAACAAAGACGGCGGAATCATCATTTTTGGAATCGACGAAGAATCGGGATTCACCCCGGTTCCCAACTTCGATCCCCGGAAAACTCAAGACTCTCTAAATTCATTTTGTGAGAAGCTCACTCCGCCAGTCCGTCCAACGGTCGAAGTCATGCCATTCGAAGGTTCCAGTGTCGTCGTTGCACATTTCAAAGAAATGGCTCCGTTTGATAAACCGTGTTATATCACCGCACGTGGGCCCTACGGTGGCAGCTATATCCGTTTAGGCGAAAGCGAACATCGCCTTACCGCGTATGAAGTGGATCGATTGCGCGAGGAAAGCCACCAACCACGCTGGGATCGCACTCCCGTCGAAGAAGCACGCTTAACCGACTTAGATGAAAATATTCTTCGGTCCTACCTTCAGCAACAACGCAATTCACGTCCGAAGACCTTTAAGGACGGGGAAGACATCGCGCTCCGACGGCTTCAAGTGCTCCAAGGCGACTCCCCTACCTTCGCAGCACTGTTAACAATGGGCGACTTTCCTCAAGAATTCTATCCACGACTGACAGTCACTTTCGCCCTCTATCCAGGTGCCGAAAAAGGCGAGGTAGGAGAAGGAATTCGACTGCTGGATAGTGCGCGACTTAGAGGCCCTATCCCCGAGCTGGTAGACGAAGGTGTCCGCCTAGTTGAGAAAAATATGCGAACTGCTGGTCTTATAGAAGGAGTTTTCCGCCGAGATTTACCGGACTATCCTCAAATCGCAGTTCGCGAGGCACTCGTCAACGCACTTATGCATCGCGATTATTCCCCGACTGCACTCGGCACACCAGTACAGATCGACATGTTCGTGGACAGGCTAGTCATATCTAATCCTGGCGGACTTTACGGCGGTGTTACTAAGGAGAATTTGGGAACCCCTGGTGCGTCTTCTACGAGAAACCAACAGCTAGCAACTTTTTTGGAAGACCTTCATTTCGATGACGGGGGTCTCGTCGCTGAAAATAGAGGTACGGGTATCGCGACGATGACGCGAGCGACCGCTGATGCGCTTATGCCGCCTCCTGTTTTCAGTAATTCTCTCACGCATTTCTCTGTGACTTTTCATAAGAGGAAAGTCGCTGCTGAAGAAACTCATGAAACGGCTTACCAACAGGTTCTCCGACTTTTCGATGAACAACATTCCTGGTCAAGCACTGAACTAAGAAATGCAACGGGGAGAAGCCGCAGCGCAATCCAGTTGGCTTTGAATCAGCTGATGGAAGAAGGGCGAGTTGAACGCACTGAGCCTTCTCGAAGCCCGAAACAGCGGTACCGGCTTACGAAGTAGAGCTTCCCAATCAACTTCCCAACTACTTACCAACATGGGAAGTTAGTGGGAAGTTGGCTGCCCACTAGACTTCGGGGCTATGAAAGGCATCATTCTGGCGGGCGGATCGGGTACGCGGCTGTACCCGATTACACAGGGCATCTCGAAGCAGTTGATGCCGATTTACGACAAGCCGATGATCTACTACCCGCTCTCCACGCTGATCAGCGCGGGTATTCGGGAGATTCTGATCATTACGACGCCGGAGGATCGGGCGAATTTCGAGCGTTTGCTTGGCGACGGCTCCCACCTCGGCATCATGCTCCACTACGCCGAACAGCCGAAGCCGGAAGGCCTCGCCCAAGCGTTTCTGATCGGCGAAGATTTCATTGGCGACGACGCCGTCGCCCTGGTGCTTGGCGACAACATCTTCGACGGCGCCGGCATCCTGGAAGCGCTCGGCCAGGTGCGTGAGATTGAGGGCGGGGCGATCTTCGCCTACGAGGTGTCGGACCCGCAGCGCTACGGCGTGGTCGATTTCGACGCGGACGGCACCGCCCTGTCCATCGAGGAGAAACCGCAACAACCGAAGTCGAACTTCGCGGTCGTGGGGTTGTATTTCTACGACAATGACGTGGTGGAGATCGCCAAGAACATCACTCCCTCGGCGCGCGGCGAGTTGGAAATCACCTCGGTTAACGAGGCCTACCTCAAGCGCGGCGACCTGAAGGTGCACCGCCTGCACCGCGGGGATGTGTGGCTGGATACGGGCACGATCGATTCGATGAGCGAGGCCAGCTCCTACGTCGAAGTGCTGCAAAAACGCACCGGCACCGTCATCGGTTCGCCGGAGGTCGCCGCCTACCGTGAAGGCTTCATCGACGCCGCCCAGCTGCGCGCGCTCGGTGAGGCCGTGCTCAAATCCGGCTACGGCCGCTACCTTATCGACGCCGCCGAGGAGGCCTAATGCCCACCCTTTCCGCCCTTATGAGCGTCTACCACGCCACCGACGCTGACGAACTCGAACTCACACTGAACTCCCTCGACGCCCAGACGCGCCCCGCCGACGAGGTTGTGGTGGTCTTTGACGGGGAGGTGTCTGGAGCGGTGCGTGGGGTCGTCGCAAAGCATGGCGCTCGCGTGGTCGAACTACCCGAAAACGTCGGCCTCGGCCGGGCGCTCAACGCAGGCTTAGCGACGATCAACGCCACCTACACCGCACGCATCGACTCCGACGACGCCGCCAAACCGGAGCGCTTCGCCAAACAGCTCGCGTACCTGGAGGCGCACCCGGACGTGGCCGCACTCGGCAGCGCCATGGAAGAGTTCGAACACACCCCCGGCGACCGCGGCACCATCCGCGCACTGCCGCGGGATCCGAACGCGTACGTGAAAATCAACTCCCCGCTCAACCACCCCGCGGTCACCTTCCGCACCGACGCCGTCAACGCCGTCGGCGGCTACCAGCACGTGCCGTTCATGGAGGACTACGACCTGTGGGCGCGCCTCATCGCCGCCGGCCACACCCTGGCCAACCTCGACGAGCCACTGACCTACTTCCGCGTCACCGACGACCAGCTGCGACGCCGCGCCAGCGCCGACACCCGACGCGCCGAGCGCACCATGCAGGCCAACCTCGTCGAATACGGGCTGATCTCGCGGCCACGCGCGCTGGCGAACCTCGCCGTGCGCAACCTGTACCGCGCCCTGCCCATCGGGCTAACTAAGCGCGTCTACTCCGTGCTCTTCCACCGCGGCGAGTAACCTCTTTAAGCGACATGACCGGATTTTCAGACACTTGGCTGATCGTGCCTTGTTACAACGAGGGCACGGTCATTTTCGACGTGCTCAGCCACGCCCGCGAAACCTTCCCCAACATCGTCGCCGTCAACGACGGATCCCACGACAACTCCGCCGAACAAATCCGCGCCGCCGGCGCCCACCTGGTCAACCACCCGGTGAACCTCGGCCAAGGTGCAGCGATCCAGACCGGCGTGGAGTACGCGCGTGCGCAGCCCGGCGCGAAGTACTTTGTCACCTTCGACGCCGACGGCCAGCACCAGGTCAAGGACGTGGCGCGCATGGTTGAGCGGTTGCGGACGGAGCCGCTGGATATTGTCGTCGGTACGCGGTTTGCGGGCCAAGACAACTCGCAGGTGCCGTGGATTAAGCGCGTCGTGCTGAAAACGGTGGTGATGCTGTCGCCGCGCACCCGCAAACTCGGCCTGTCGGACGCGCACAACGGGCTGCGCGCGTTTAACAAGAAGGTCGCCGACGAGATGAACATCCGCATGAACGGGATGTCGCACGCTTCGGAGATCGTCACCATGATCGAGAAGTTCGGCTGGCGCGTCGACGAAGAGCCGGTGGATATTCTCTACACCGAATACTCCATGTCCAAGGGGCAATCGTTGATCAACGGGGTGAACATCCTCGCGGATGGGCTCGTGGCAAGGAGGCTGCCATGATTCAGGCGTTGTTACTGCTGGCCATTGTGGCGCTGGCGTGGTTCTTTTTCGCCAACCGCCGCAAGGCGAACGCGAAGGCGTGGGTGAAGTTGGGCTTCGTGCTGATGGTCCTCGCCGCCGTGTGGGCGATCGTCCGCCCCGATGACGTGACCGTGCTGGCCAACTGGCTCGGCGTGGACCGCGGCACGGACCTCATGCTTTACCTGCTGGTCATCGCATTTTTCTTTACGACGATCTCCACCTGGACCCGCTTCCGCGAACAGGAACTACGCTACGCGCGCCTCGCCCGGGCGGTAGCGCTGCAGAACGCCGAGGCGCCCGAACGCGATTAGAACCCGCGGCGGATCCACTCCTCGAGGTGCGGGGCTTCGTCGCCAATCGTGGTGTGGTCGCCGTGGCCGGTGCGCACAACCGTCTCCGGCGGCAGTTCCAAAACGGACTTCTGCAGGGAGTGGATGATGGTGTCAAAGGACGAAAAGGAACGCCCCGTTGCGCCCGGCCCGCCCTGGAAGAGGGTGTCGCCGGAGAAGAGTTCGCCGGCTTCCTCGGCGTAGATGACCACGGAGCCCGGCGAGTGGCCGGGGGTGGACATGACGCGTAGTTCGGTGCCGGCGATGTCGAAGGTGGCGCCGTCCAGCAACTGGCGGTAGTGCGCGCCCGGGTTTTCGCGCTGCCAGAGGAACCCGTCGGTGGGGTGCAGGTACACCGGGGCGTCGACAAGCCGCGACAGCTCGGGCGCGGCGTCGATGTGGTCGGAGTGGCCGTGGGTGGCCAGGATGCCCTTCACGCGACGGTTGCCCACCGCGTCAGCGATGGCCTGGGCGTTGTGGGCGGCGTCGATGATGTAGACCTCGGAGTCGTCGCCGACGATCCAGACGTTGTTGTCCACCTCCCATTCGCCGCCGTCGAGTTTGAACAGGCCGGATGTGACTACGTTGTCGATGCGCATTTAGAACTCCACCACGCTTCGCAGCACGTCGCCGCGCTTCATCTTTTCAAACGATTCTTCGATGTCGCCCACACCAATGCGTTCGGAGACGAACTCGCCGAGCGGGAACCGTCCCTGCTTGTACAACTCAACGTATGTGGGGAAGTCGCGCTCCGGCAGGCAGTCGCCGTACCAGGCCGGCTTGATGGAGCCGCCTCGGGCGTACAGGTCGATCGCGGGGATGTCCACGTGGTCGGTCTGGTTGGGCACGCCGACCATGACCATGCGGCCGGCGAGGTCGCGGGAGTAGAACGCCTGGCGCCAGGTGGGTTGGATGCCCACGGCGTCGATGGCCACATCCGCGCCGAAGCCGCCGGTGAGGTCGCGCACGGCCTCGATGACGTCGTCTTCGCTCATATCCTTGGAGCAGATGGCGTGGGTTGCGCCGAACTTCTCGGTCGCAACATCGCACTTACGCTTATCGACGTCCACCGCCACCACCGTCGACGCCCCCGCCAACGCAGCACCCGCCACGGCCGCAAGACCTACCCCGCCGAGGCCGAACACGACGACGGACTCGCCGCGCTGCACCTCACCGGTGTTCACGGCGGCGCCCAGGCCGGCCATGATGCCGCAGCCGAGCAGGCCCGCCGCGGCCGGGTCGGCTTCCGGATCCACCTTGGTGCACTGCTTCTCGTGCACGAGGGTCTTCTCGGCGAAGGAGCCGATGCCTAAGGCTGGGGTGAGCGGGGTGTCGTCGACAAGCGTCATGCGCTGGGACGCGTTGTGGGTGTTGAAACAATTCTTCGTGTCCCCCTTGCGGCAGGCGCGGCACTCGCCGCAGACTGCACGCCAGTTCAGCACGACGAAATCGCCGGGCTCGACGTGGGTGACATCTTCGCCGACCGTCTCCACGACGCCAGCCGTTTCGTGGCCGAGCAGGAACGGGAACTCGTCTGCAATATCACCGTCGCGGTAGGCAAGGTCCGTGTGGCACACACCGGTGGCCTGAACCTTGACCACAACATCGTTTGGGCCGGGGTCGGGGATCACAATGTCCACAACCTCGACGGGCGCGCCCTTGGAACGGGCGATTACTCCTTGAACAGTCTGTGTCATGCCCTCCCAGACTAGGAGCGGGCGATGATATTTGCCACGTGCTCGTGGCCACGCTGGTTCACGTGGATCGGCAGGTTGCCCGGGCCGCCGTAGAAATCGACCAGGCCAGCCCACATGCGCTGGTTATCCGGGGCACACATGTTGTTGTTCATCGTGGACGGTTTCAGGTCCAGGAATTCGACGCGGGCGGCGCGGGCGGCGTCGACCTGCATCCACTGGGCAAGGTTCTCCCAGCGCTGAACCTCCTGGAAGCGGGTCCAATCGGAGGCGTTCGGGGCGATGTGGAACAGGCACACGCGGTCGCCGGCGGTGACCTTCGGGTAGCCGACGATCTGGATGCGCGCGTTCGGGGCGGCGGCGCGGATGCGGTTGATCTGCGGGACCATGTAGCGGGTGAAGTCGCGGCGGACGTCGGCGTCGGGGCGCGAATTGTTGTTGTACGTGTCGTTGAAGCCGACGGAGATGATCACGCGTGCGGTTGCTGGCGACAGGCCGCGGTCCGCGATGGCGCGGTCGACCTGCTGAAAGAAGCCCGGCCCCTTCGAAATGGTGACCACGCCGGTGCAGGAGTAGTCACGCGCAGGCAGGCCAAGTTTCGCGGCGGAGCGCTTGCCCCAGTTCGTGGCGGAGGTCGGGCACCAGCTGCCGTTGTCGGAGCGCCCGCGCGGGTCGAGGCCGAGTTTGCCGGCGGCCCACTGGCCCATGTTGGGGTCGGAAATAACGGAGTCGCCGAAGATGACCATGTTGCGCTCCTGCGCGTGGGCGGCCGGGGTCAGTGGGGCGACGAGGGCGGCAGCGGCCACAAAGGCGGCTGCGAGACGTCGGAAAACAGACACGAAAATCCTTTCACGCGAGACACTTACGTATCGGTAGGCTACATTATCCTCATGCGTCCCACCCATCGTCCGCTGTTCTTACTGAAGTCTTTCGCGCGATTCGTGCCCGCCGTTACACGCGCCGGCATCATCAGCGCCGAAGGCGGCCCCCGCGCAGCGCTCGCACTCATCCCGAATCTCGCGCGCTACTGGTTCACCACCGCCCGCGAAATCGAACAAGGCGCCGCAGCAGTGCCCGATCGCCTCGCTCTTATCGACGACACCGGGGCGCTGACCTACCGCCAACTGCGCGAAGACTCCCGCACCGTAGCCAAGTGGCTGCTGGCCCAGAAAGAAGAGCGCGGCCTCGACGAACTACGCATCGGCGTCATGGCCCGCAACGGCCGCGGCATCGTCCTACCCCTCGGCGCCAAGGGCTACACCGGAGGCCACATCTTCCTTCTCAACATCGGCTCCTCCACCGAGCAACTGCGCGGCATCATCGCCGAAAACGACATCAACATCCTCTTTATCGACGACGAGTTCGCCGACCGCATCCCCAACGACATCCCCCACATACCCGTGGTGCGCGCGTATGAGGACGTGGTGGTGAAAGGGGTCGTCGATAAGCGACTGCCCCTCTGGCCCAAACACGGCAACCTCGTCCTGATGAGCTCCGGCACCACCGGCATCCCCAAAGGCATCGTGCGCCCCGAACCACGCCTGCCATTCGTGGTCGCCGGATACCTCGAAGCAATCCCCTGGCGCGCCGGCGACACCATCCAACTCACCGCCTCCATCTTCCACACCTGGGGCTGGTCTGCCCTGCAAGTCGCGCTGGCGACCCGCTCCACCATCGTGACGCAACGCGAATTCGACCCGGAAAACTGCTTCCGCCAAATCGAAGCATTCCGCTGCGACGGCCTCATCTCCTCGCCGATCTTCTTCAAACACATGCTGGACCTCGACGAAAACTACGACACCTCGTCGCTGCGCTACCTCGCCACCGCCGGCAACGCCGTCACCCCGTCGCTACTGCGCCACACCACCGAACGCTTCGGCCCCATCCTGGCCAACATCTACGGCTCCACCGAACTCGCCCTCGCCGCCGCCGCATCCCCCGAACAAATGCAGGCCGACCCCACCACCGTCGGCAAAATTGCGCCCGGCACCGTGCTCAAAATTTACGACGACAACGACCGCGAAGCCCCCACCGGCCAAACCGGCCGCATCTTCCTCCACAACGAAACCGCACTGCGCGGCTACACCAACCCGAACACCCCCACCGTCGAAATCGACGGGCTCATCGAAATGGGCGACCTCGGCTACATCGACGCCGACGGCTACCTCCACGTGCAATCGCGTAGCGACGACATGATCATCGTCGGCGGCGAAAACGTCCACCCCCAATCCGTGGTGGAAGTCCTCGAAGACATGCCCGGCATCGGCGAGGTCTACGCCCACGGCGTCGACGACGACGACACCTTCAAACGCATCGCCGTCTGGGTCGTCAAAACCGCCGAAATCACCGAGGAAGCCGTCCGCGACTGGGTGCGCTCACGCTTGGCCGATCACTCGATCCCCCGGGACGTGCACTTCGTCGATAAGCTGCCGCGCAACGCCGTCGGCAAAGTCGTACCGCGCTTCCTGCCCGGGCTAGGGCAAAAAAATTGAGCCACCTGCGAGAATCGAACTCGCGACCTTCT
>NZ_KV821367.1:0-9253 GCF_001815635.1 Corynebacterium sp. HMSC075D04 | reverse complement strand
GAATCGAACTCGCGACCTTCTCATTACGAGTGAGCACGTCGCGCATTTTGGCCGAAACACCGCGGTGTACACGACACAGCCACAGCCACCCTCACAGCCTGCACCGCCACACGACGCATGGGGGTATCAGCGCAGGTGAACATGGGTAGCAGGCTGCTACATAGGAAAACGGTACGTCCCGGAAAATCCCTACCCCGGATACCGACCAGCGACTGCACCACAGGGTCGGTTCGTCCTAGTCTGGTAAGGATTTGGTAAGCCTCATGCGCGAAGGACACATCACGTGACCTGCGGATAGCAGACTGCTACACAACACATGCGCCCGATCCTTACCAGCACAGTGGTAAGCCTGATCCCCCGCGGTGATACAGGCTACGTCCACGTGGCGAGCGTGGTGGCAACTGCGGCGATGTCTGCGGGTACGACTACAGGCACACCACCCCGACCCACGGTGATGCGCCTTACACCCATCCTATTGTCCTGGCTAACGCGCCGATCCCGCCGCAGTAAAGGACACAGCCTTTACTACTGATCACGCTGCATCAGCGGTGGTACACCCCGCGTCTCATACCGCCGGCGACGCCGAGCAGCACGTGCAGCCTCATACCGAGCCAGGTCGGTGTCTGTGGCGGTGTCGGTGGTGTCGGCGTCCGTGGATGTGGTGGTGTCCGTGGATGTGGATACGGCGTCGGTGGTGTCGGTGTCCGTGGATGCAGTAGCGGTGGTGTCGGTGTACCCGAGCGATACAGCCACAGCATCAGCGACCTGTGCACCGCCCTCGGGTGTCCACCATCCGTAGCGATCTTTTGTAAACGAGGACGACGCGTGGCCGAGTTGCCGCGTCACAAAAAGATCGGGCACCCCCGCGCTGATCGACGCCACCGCGTAGTAATGCCGCAGATCATGCGGGGTGAACTCCGGGATGCTGTTGTCTTTAGCGCGCGCCCTATCCAACGCAGGTTTCCACACCCGACGGCGCCAGTTACCAGCGCGGATGGTTTTACCCTCGGGCGACGTGAACACCAGGTCGCTCTTACCCTTACCCCGCACATGCTCCCGCAGTTCCTCCGCTAGCGGTGCGGGTAGCGCCACCAGCCGCGACTTGCCCGTTTTGGTGCGTGCTTTCACTGCACCCGTCACAGCCTCCACCACCGCAGCCACCCGCGCCACAGGTACACCGTCGGTGAGTTGCAGGTCGCCGACGGTGAGCGCAAAAGCCTCGGACTGGCGCATCCCGGTGAGTGCCAGGAAACGAATGAGCAGCCTATCCCGCGGTGGCGCTTCGTTAATCACCGCGAGCACATGCGCACTACTAGGCGGATCGACGGCGCCTTCCTGATCGCGCGGGCCTAGATGCACGCCGTCCGTGGCATCCACAGCCACAGCACCACGGTCGCGGGCCAGGTGCAGCAGGCGCCGCAGGTGGATCACCGCGTATCGCCGCGTCTCATACGTCACACCGTCCTGCACCATCGCGGTGACCCATTCATTCACCCGCCGACGGGTGATGGTGTCCACCGGCGCGTCACCGAACACATCCGCGATGTGTCGACGCCACAGCGATTTACCGTTCGACACCGACGGTGCGGATAGATCGGTGGTGTCCACCCACACGCGTTGGTAGTCACGAAGCGGTGACTTGCCGGCGCCGCGATCTAGTTCGGCCTGGCGCAGTATGCGCGCACGTTCACCCTCGGTAGTGGCGGTGCCAAACCACCACCGCTCCAACTCGCCGCGGGTGCGCATTACTTTTGCCTGGCGTTTGCGATTCACGTCGTAGTAGCGCAGGCGGACGCGAGGCTCACCGCTAGGCAGGGTGAAGGCGTGCCACGTCGCATCACCAGGCTGTGCCAAAACAGTGTCCTCACTACCCCCACGGGGATTTATATTCACACACTTGTGCTACTAGGTCACAACCAGTTAGCAGACGTGATCTACACCGAATCCGCAGGTAGAAACCGTTTCTAAGACTGATTGTGAATACAGGTCACAATAACGGTACCATACCTACCCCATACCCGCCTCATACCCCCCTGATACCACCCCCATTGGTGTGGTAATCTTACCTCATACGGACACCGCAGGGGTGTCCACGACACCAGGGAGGACCAGCACAAATGAGTACCACCATCCCCAGCGGTGATCTTCTCACTACCGAGGACTTGATCACCCGCTACCCCGGCACCGGGCCGCGCACATGGTCGCGCTATCGCCGCGAGGGTGGCGGACCCGCGTTTATGCGCGTGGGTCGCCGCGTTCTATACCGCGCCGAAGACGTGGACCAGTGGGAGCGCGACCTCGCCGCGCAGGACTAATCGACAACACCAATAAGGACGGACTCACTATGAGCATGCTGATCGCCAACGCCAGCAACACCACACCGCGTGGGTGGATACCCGCGGACGACAACCCCCTGTTGTCGCCCGCAGCACGTGAGGCACGACGCCGCCGGCGCCTAGCGACACAGGCCACCCGCACACACGCGGTGGACACCAGCCACATCAACGACGACCCCGCGGTGGGGGTGCGTGGCTAATGATCATCAAAGGACTTAAAGCCAGCGACTGCGTGACACCCGACCTGATCGCCGGACTCACCGAGGCCGAGCGTGCGATCCTGTTCATGGATGTCGTGGTCGCCGCCGCCGAGGGCGGTGAGTGGACGGATGCGGACACCTTACGGATCAGATCCCGCGACGGTTTCGCGGTGGCACCGTCGGCGATGTTGTCCGCTACCCGAGCCGCGATGCTCACCGACCTAGACGGGTATGTGGCACTGCACCGCGGTGAGGTGACTGTGGATTCAACCATCACCCTGCTTACGTGGAGCGCCGGCGACCTGCTACAACGCGGGGTACTAGACCGCATGCAGCGTGAGGGGTGGGTGCGTGAGGACGACACCCCGCATGTGCCTGGCACCTCGCGGCATGTAAAGGACCGTGAGGACACCGTGGTGCGTCTACGGCGCGTCATAGACGCGGGGTGGGACTACGGTGTCTACACCTCGCTAAACGGCAAATACGGCGCAGAGGAAACACTGCAATTGTGGCGTGGCCGGGGTGGCGATGTGTCACACGCATCGCAGTGGCGACCAGTATGCGTGCGTGACCGCCTCGCAGCCTATTCCGCAGACGCGCTAGAACGCACCATGCAGCGGTGGCTAGTCACAGGTAAGGACCTAGTAGCGGACGCAGCGGATGCGCCCTTTAAGGACGCGATGACACACGCACTGCACATGGTGCACGGCACCGACCCGGACGCACGCGCGGTGTGGCGGGGTGCGTGGCTGATGATAAAGCGGGGAATCATCCCACCGCCCGACGGCACGACCGTGGACGACCTCGCACAGCGGTGGGGTGTGCACCACGACCTGTGGGGGCGAGCGGTGGGACTCACCGTAGTCGGATCGGAACGCGCATGGGGGTACGGGCGCCAGCACAGGACCACATACCCCGAGGACGTCGCTACATACGCAGCAGTGAACACCCACACCATCGTGGACTGCATCACACCAGGGAGGAACTAACCATGAGCAACAACAACAACACCAGGACCGACCTGCTGATCATGCCCGGCACCGCGGTGGACTTTTGCCTAGCCGCCTGCATCGGCACCGACTCCGATGCCCTCGCAGCGGTGATGGTGGACGCAGGTATCACCGACGACACCACCGCCTGCATCACCGCGGATGTGATGGTGCGGTACCGGGCGCGCGTATCCGGCGGCCTCGCGTATGAGGTGTCGGGCTACGAGGTGTCGGTGCCCGAGATAGCGCAGGTGATCGCGCGCGACATCACCGCTCACGACATCGACCACATCACCCTTGCCGTGCGGCATGTGGCTGATGTGTCTGCATGCCTGTGGGCGTGGGCGGTGGCTGTGCAGGACGCAGCACACCGCGACTACGACGATGTGTCCTACGGTCCCGGACTCGCGGCACTAGCAGCCTATATCCGGGGGCGTGGCCGCGGGCCGCATGATCACCAGGACTACGTGGATCACGCATATATCGCGGTGTACAACGCGACACTGTGGCCGGAGCGTAAGCGGGTGGACCGGACGGACCCCGCGGTGGTGGGCCAGGCGCACACCATGTGGTTATCCCCGCACCCTCCTGGTGACCGGTTACCGACCACATACGACCTAGGCACGACAAACCGCGGCGTCACATCCGCGATGGTGAAAGACGAACTGCGGGAACTGCTCACCGAGGTGTCGGACGAATACCCCGAGTACACCGCGGTGATGCTCGACGCGATGGACGCCGGGGTGATGGACGGGTACACCACTATGAACCGCATGCTCACCGCGGGGTGGGTGTCGCTATCCGACGACGACCGCGACGAACACGACTGGTACCACCGCAGGGTGCGCAGCCTGTTGCAGGAATGGGACGGAGAACATGTGGTGCGACTGCGACCCTTCGACGACTACACCACATATGCGCGACGCGCACTAGCAGCAAAAATGACCTCGCCGCGGTAGGCGACCCATAAATAAAGGGTGGTGTGCGCTATCGCCAACAAGCACACACCACCAGAAAGGACGGCTCCTATGAGCACCTTCGATTCTACCAACACCGCCTGGCACCAGTACACCGGTACACCGAACACCGCTATCGCATCGCTGTGGCCGCAGGATAAAAAGTTCGACCTCACGGCACAGCACTTCAACAAGTTCGTCCCGGTGAATCCTGCGGGCACCCTCACTAAAGATGGTGCACCCGCTGATAAGCAACCGTGGGGCGGGTATTCCTCACGTAAACCGGTGGACGCAGACACCGCCCGCGGCCTGATCGCCAGCCACGGCATCAACATCGGCGCACTACCCACAGTGGACGGCAACATGGTCGCGGTGGACGCGGACACGCAGGACGCGGTGGACGCGTTTAGCGCGTGGATGGTGGACACTTACGGGTATCCGGTGGTGCCGACCGTGCTCACACCGGGGGTGTACGCCGACGCAGGCGCAGGCTCACTAAAGGCCGGACACACAGGCGGTGCGCATGTGTGGGTACACACGCCTGTGTCTGTGGCATCGCTGTTCCCCGAGGGTGCACGTATCCCCGCGGTGAAGCCAGGTACCGACGGGTGGGATGTGAAGTTCGGCGGCTCTTACGTCCTGGCTCCACCGAGCGAGCGCGCCGAGGGCGCTTACACGCCGGTGATGGTGGACGGCGACCTCGCGGTGTTGTCTGTGCCGCCGACGTGGGTGGTGGATGTGCTGATCCACCGCGGTGTGCTTGACCGTAAGGATGTGACCATCACCCCGAAGACGCCTGCACGCCCGAGCGCCGATCCGGCGACCATGCGCATTGTGCGCAGTCTGCTTACTGGCGGTGACGGTGAGCAGTTGTGGTGGGGTAGCAGCCGCCAGCGCGACGAGGTAGCTGGGTATGTGCGCGCATGTGTCGCATTTAACTACGCGATGCAGTTGTCACTGTTCGGCGGCACATCGCCGGAGCCTAACGGCGTGGTGGACGACGACGCCGAGTTGCAGCGTCGCCTGTGCATGATCCTGGCACGCCTACGCGGGTATGCAGCACCGGGTGAGGCGATGTGCAGTGTCGGTGTGAGCATCACGGTGACTACTGCGGGTAAGCGGCACACAGCGACCTACTCGCCTTTATCCACAGCGCCGCCTAACCCGTGGGCGCCGGGCGGTGCCCTCGCCGCGGGGTCGCCAGACACCGCCACAGACACCGACACAGACACCGCGGTGGATGGTGTCGCGGACACAGTATCGGCACCCGCAGCCACCGCGGTGTCCACCGTTACCGAGGACCTACCCGAGCCTGATCCGGTGGACGACGAGTTCGCCGACACGGGTTACGGTGACTGCGACGAGTTCGCCGACCTGATCGACCAGTGGGCGGATTCCACATCGTGGGATGAACTTCTTACAGAGTTGGATAGTAAGTGGGAGGAGACTGGCGTCGATAGTTGTGGGTGCCCGGTGTTCCGCCACCCCACCGCGAGCAGCGACCGCAGCGGCGTCGGACACACCGCGGGGTGCAAAACCGGCGAGTCGCAGGTATTCAACGCTTACTCCACGAACGTGGAGTTCGACTATTACCGCGGATACAACAGCCAAAACGGCGTGATCGCCACGAAGTTCGACCTACTGTGCAGCATCGAAGGCACCGAAGCCGACGCGATGCAGGTGGTGGCCGACACATGCGGTGTGGATAACCCGCTAGTGGCGGACGACGACGACACCATCCCGGCGCTACCCGGTTTCGGTGGTCCGCTGGAAGATGATGCACCAGCGCCTGCACCGGCACAGCCGCAGCCGCCGACACCACCGACACTTACTGTGGTGGGTGGCACCGCGGTGGATACTGCACCGACCCAGCCGCAGGCACCCGTGCAGTCGCCGACACCGACGACACCATCAGTGCAGCCGCAGGCACCAGCACATGCACAGGACACCGCGGTGGACCCGTTTACGGTGATCCGTACTTACTACCCCGCAGCGCAGGTGGTGCAGCAAAAGGGCGGGCGTTTCCTAGTGTTCCCGCCGGATGATGTGAACTACCAGCACACACCACTATCCGCCGACGCGGCCGCTACTGTGGCGGATGTGATCACCATGATGCGTGACTGCGGTGTAACTGTGTCGCAGGACACTGTGCGTGGCGTGGCCGAGTCTGCACGCGCAGGCGGATTGTCGGGTGTGTCGGACGAACTGTGGCCGGAGGGGTACCCCGCGTCGCCGGAGCATGTGCGTAGGATCATGGACTTTAGCGATTACACGCGGTGGGTGTACTACAACTGTGTCACCGCACAGGGCGGTATCACCGCAAATCCGGTGGTGTCCTATGTGGACGCGCTAGTGAGGGCGTCCGCGCTAGTGCCCTGCACCATCCACATCCCGACCGGTGGTGAAAACGCGGTAGTACCTGTGGCGTTTTATCACGTGGCCGCAGGACCATCAGGCTGTGGCAAATCCGTGGCCACCGACGGCCGCGGGTGGGCGTGGACGGGCGATGGTCGCTTACCGGTGATCAACGACGGATTCGACCTGCTCGACGTCACTGTGTCGCAGGACGAGGTGATGCGCAGACGCGGGATCGTCCGCCTGGCTAACCCGGTGGTGGTGACACCGCAGGATCAGCGGGGTGAGCCGACCATGCCGACGGTGCAGCGCACGCCTGTGGGCGGGTTTGCTCATGTACCCGAGGTGTATCAGTCTCTTGACGACTACCAGTTCACCGCAAATAGTGGCGAGGCTATCGGCGCGCGCTTATCGCGTGCGTGGCTGGCGAAGCGGTACCCGCCCGCTACCAACGACACCGACGACGACGACACCACGGTGCAGACACCGCAGTGGGTGGCTAGTGATGCGGTACCGAACGCAGTGGCACTGCTTAATGAGCCGGAGTTGGCGCGTTTCGTGGCGGTGTCGGGTCGCAGTGGTAACACTGTGTCGCCGGTGTTGCTATCGGCGTTTGTCGGCGAGCCTATCGGCGCGGACACCAAAACCGAGCAGTGGTCGCTCACCGGTCGGTATGCGGTGGCGATGCGTGGTGGCACACAGCCGACGGTGTATGCGGCACTGCGGGACCAGGCCGATGGTAACGGACTGGTCCAACGCATCCTGTTCACGTGCGCCGAGTGGCCGTTAGGACGCGCCGATATTGGTGTGCAGCCGCCGCCGCAGGATGTGGTCGCCGGCACGCAGGCGTTTAAGTACCCAGGTTATGTGTGGACGCAGGCCTCACCGCTTACCGGTTTCACCATGTGCCCGCGCGCGATGCAGGATGTTCGCCTTAAGCGCTTTAACGGGCGCATCGACGACGGGTGGGACCCCGGTGAGGGCGCGCACCTTTACGACCACGGACTGCCCGAAGACCAGGCACCGCTGTTCGAGCACGGCACACTGATCGCGGTGAAACTCGCCTGTGCGGTGGCAGTACTGCACGGCACCAGCCACATCAACGAGGCGATCTGGGATCACGTGGGCGACCTTATGAGCTACTACCGCAGGACGCTGGTAGGGCTAGAGGCACAGGCCGCGATGCAGGACGCGAAACGGGCACAGGCTGTGGGTCGCCGGCGTCACCAGATCGCCGCGGGTGAGGATGCAGCACGCAGCGAAACCAACAAGCAGCGCAGTAAAGCGGTGCGGCGCCTGCGGGATGTGTTCACCGACCCTGCTAACGCGGGGCGGGTGTTCACACGCCGGGACCTGCGTGGGCGGTGTTCGACGTCGTATAGGCCACAGTTCGACAACGCGCTAGACCTGCTGTTGCGCCGTAAAGAGATTTTGGGATCAGCCGCCGAAAATAAGTACTGGCTAAACCCCAACCCGCCGGCGCAAAAGGACACAGCCTAGCCACCACCACCGCGGTGGACCACACCCCTGCTATGCACCCCGCATGGTGGGGGTGTTGTTGTGTGTGTGCATGGCGGCGACTGTGGCCTGTGTCGGCGGCCATAGCGGATGAACAGGACACCGCGGTGGCATTGTCCGCAGCGGATGCGTGGTGGTTCGTCCTAGTGCAGGACGGGTAAGGTGGTTCGTCTTTTGCCAACAATGAGGACGCATGAGGACGGTGAGGACGATTTTTGCGGACGGCAAAAACCCCCTCTGACCTGCATGAGGACGGTGAGGACGGTGAGGACGATTGTCTCGCACAAATCCGTCCTCATGCGTCCTCATGTGGCGCAGGACACAGTCGCAGACGCAGCCTCGCGCTAGGACTAGCCACCGCAGTACACCAGACACACCGCGGTGTTGTGACACACAGGCACTGATAAACCACTGCATTGTGCAGTCACACCACACCGCAGTAGTGAGGACGAAACTATACAAGACGACTAAAGCCGATTTTTATATGTATTTGTATATACAACTCATATAGATAGGTGTGAGGACGGTTTTGCGGGGGATAACCGTCCTCATCGTCCTCATCGTCCTCATGCAGGTCAGAGCATGTTTTCATCGTCCTCAAAAATCGTCCTCAACCGTCCTCACCGCGGTGGACACAGGCACATCGGTTCGTCCTTACACAGCCACACACCCGCGGTGGACACAGGCACAGCCGCGACACATACATAACCACCGCCACACCAGTTCGTCCTTACACAAGTACACCTACGCGGTGGACACAGCCACAGCCACTGCCACAGTGCGCGAGCCACAACACCACGACACAGCCACAGCACACACCAGCGCACGCTGCACCGGCACAGCGCACACGCCGACACCGAAGGGGTGGGGGGTGTTCCTATATAGGTTGTCAACTCCGT
>NZ_KV821366.1:105672-125247 GCF_001815635.1 Corynebacterium sp. HMSC075D04 | reverse complement strand
AGCAAGCGTTACACCACACTAAGGGACGCAACCCAACGGTCTGCTCAGCCCCCTTGTCCACGAAGGCTATATACAAATGACCCGCACCATACCGAATCTTTGAGATGCCACTGGGCAGCTTAGAAACTGCTTCAACATGATCAAAGCAGTGCACTGGACCAATTTGTGCGTAGGTTGCTAAATTTTCTCTATACCTCACATGCGACAGGTTACCTGCTAGCCTCTGATCAATTAGAAAAACAAACGTGTCGCCCATACACGCCAAATCGAGGACGTAATTCTATGACGATGAAGTATTTTGTATCTGCAGAGACCATTTTCTGTGACTATGAATCTGACCCAGAGATTCTGGACAAGTACTTCTCACGCTGGATTCACTCACTTCGATCGGTTGCGAACATCACCATTCCCGATGGCGTCTTTTTTAGACACTTCCTCTACATTTCTTCAGATAAACTTGAATTTGCAGCAAAACTGCGCGACATTCTCAACGCTTTGCCGGATTCACAAAAAACTCGCTTCGTTATCGTTCCATACGATCATCCAGAAGGAGGCTATGGATACGACGAAGACTCACATCCTGACCAATACAAGAATCCGAACAAGAGTGCGCCGAACCGAGATCGCTTATTCGAACGTGCTCTAAGTCTAGAGTCGGTCCCAGAGTGGGAACGTTCAATCCGACTCACCCTTGATGATGACGACCTTTGGGCCCCCTGGCATCTATCTGAAATCGTAAGGGCCGCCGATTTGGCTTACGATCCCGACAAAGTAGTCGGCGTCGGCCTTGAAAACGCCATAATTGCATACATCGATAAGCGAGTTGCTGACATAGTCGGGCTAAACAAGGCCATGAATGGCAATAAGTTCTATGTTTCAGATAACAAAAAGTGGTCGCTTCAAACACGACTTAGTCCTTGGAGTATTCCCGAATCATTTGACCCAAAAAATTCGACTAGGATGTCGAAAGCCGGAGTCACATTAACCCGAATCTCAGGTAACCGCCCAGGATGGGTTTACGGGCGATGGGGCACAAACCTCTCGGGACGAGAAAAACACCGCTACTACTCAAAGAAGCAGGCCTCATTCAGCTTTTCAGATGTAAGCGAGATATTCGAAAAGTCCGCACACAGCTCAGACAAGAATCTATCACTTGCAATCGAGAGGGTCTCTTCTCCACAACCGGTCGATAGAAATCAAAGCCTGCGGATTTTTGTCCCCAGCAGTTTCCTCAAAGGAAACGGCGATCTGTTTGCCGTATTCCGCACTCCGGATGGTCGAGACCAGAAGATTTTCAAAATCCAGCGCGGAAAGACTATTGATCTTCCTCAGTCAGGTTTCCTCGACCAAAAAACTGATTGGGTCGGCCATATTCAGCTCCGGCCGAGTAATGGGCCACGAACCGAAGTCACGCCGAGAGCCAGGATCTCTGCCCTGAATTCACTCTTAACCGTGAGTCCCAATGACTTGGTGTCAAACGCGGTTCACTACTCCGAGCGTCAAGCGGCAACAATTCAATCCGGCTTTAGCTTAAGTAGCTGGTTGCTGAGACCGGATGTAGTGGACAAGGTCAAAACTCTCGCCACAGCAAACTATGAGCAAAACACGTTGGCCGTTGGTGAAAACCTTCTAAGATCTTTGATTGAATCAGATGAGCTGGTTACTGATTCATTAACTCATTCAGCACTTTCCTATGTATTTTCTCTAGCGTCCCTACACATCGGCGATACAGAAACAAGGATTCTGCCTGCGACCTCTTCCCACGAAGGAGAAGCGCCTACGCAGACGGTAAAATCTTTAGAAATCGAGTACGAAGTCGAGGCCTCCCCGGGAATGCCTCTCCTAGTATTTCTCCACGGTCGTAAGTCTGAAAAAGTCAAACTCCCATATCTGGTCGGAAGAGGGATGTCCGAAGGCCACCCTGTCTCCCGGTTGTCCATTTCTGACCCGAGCCTAAGACTCTCGAGCGAGAATACTATTTCTTGGTACGCAGGGAACGGGCAGCAAAAAGATCTACAGAAAAGGCTCGTTAGCCTCGTACGCGAAGTCGCAGATAAGAGTAAGGCATCCAGAATCGTCTTTGTAGGTGGATCCGCCGGCGGATACGCTGCGCTGGTACTTGCTACGCATTTCCCCGATTCTGTCGCCCTGATTTGGAACCCGCAGACCGATATTTTCCGCTACTACCAAAAATTCGTAAACCAGTTTGTGGATACTTGCTGGGGCGGGGACGCCTCTCTACTAAGAAACTCCGCCCAAACAACAGTCGTTGGTGCATTCAACAGCGCAGGGCCACAACCAACGATTCTTTATATGCAGGAGCCCACTGACACCCACCATGTACAGAACCACTTAACACCATTCATAAGTGAAGCGGATGACCTAGACAACATACTTGTTTACAACAAGCACTGGGGAGAAGGACATGTGCCTCCACCAAAGGAGTTTCTGCATGCGATGATCGACGTAGCAATCAGCGCTGACCCGCATGCTGGCGCACTATCGATGGGTTTCGTCCCGGGTTCAGTACTTATCGACCAGCGTCCATAAGGTGTGTCAATAATTCCTGGTAGATGACAGCGGCATGATCCCATGTTCGGGAGCTCGCCCACTCTCTGCCTCGGCTAACAAGACTACGATCTACCAGTGCGGTTTCAATCGCTTTTGCTAACGACCTGGGGTCCTCAGGCCGAAAATACTCAGCACAGTCTCCCGTGACTTCGCGGATCGCTGGGAGGTCAGATGCGACCACTGGGATCCCCATTGCCATCGCCTCCATGGCTTTTATCGGTGTCACTGTGCGACAAACCTCGAGATTTTTCCGTGGCACTACAAATAGATCGAGCGCAGCATACCAGTCCTGAATCTCGTCCCTCGGTTTCCGTCCAACAAAACGAACGCGATGGTTAATACGCATCTCCTGTGCTTTCCGCTGCAAGCTTGGCAAAGCAACACCATCGCCGACTATTAAAATATTGATGTCAGAAGGCAGATAAAGGATTGCGTCTAGGAGAGTATCTAACCCCTCATATTCAACAACAGAGGTTACGGTTCCTACCCATTTACCTTCAGGAAGTCCAAGCTTTTCTCTAGCACTTTCGTTACAGATGGTGTTTTCAAGCAACGAACCATCAACACAGTTGGGAACCACCCAAATTTTCGACGCTGGAACTCCTCGCTCAACGAGACTTTTCTTCGACACCTCGCTAAGGGTCGTGACAGCATTGCTTGCAAGCATTGCTTTGGTTTCCAGCGCGCGACGCTTCGAGTAGTATTCAGAATTCTTAGCGCGCTCTTTAAATCCCACAGGTACCCTAGTTAGCCACGTCTTCTCAGGCTCCCCTCGAACCTCATATATCCATGGGATTCCTAGCCGATCAGCAACCCGCGACACCACTAATGCATTACGGAAGTCTGTTGTTGTATATAAAACCGACGGATGAGTCTCTTCGGCAAGGCGAGTGAGCAGATCTACTTCTTCATTGAGGCGGATGCTAAGAGAAGCGTTGTGTTTCTTGGGTATAAGGCGAAAATATTTGATGGAGGAAACCAACTCCTGATGTGAGCGCGCTATCTTCCCTACATTTAGTGGGTAACCCAGACGAGTAGCTGCAAAAACCTCAATGCCGGCACCAGCGATCGCTTCAAAAACGTGCTGCGACCTGACTGAATACCCCGACAGCGTATGGGGAAGACTGTTCGTCACAAATGCCAGTATGCGACTATCGCTTCGTTTTTCCCCTGGGCCACCAGTGGCAGGCTCCATCGCCAGAAGGTTAATCTGTTCTATAACCCGTCGCCGCTCTATAAAGCTTGAATCATCAATCGTTAGCGCTCGACTCAGCTCTCCAATGCTTACTAAGAATTCAAATTCTGAGCGTGTACTGTTTCCCTTTGTGTCTCCCCCCATCCGCCACAACCATCTTTTGTCTGTTTGCCTCAGCCGTTCTTTCACCTGAGCTTTGAAGTGCTTCGGGTTAGACCAAAACATATGCATCGCTGCAGAGCAGAGATACCGAATAGTTCTAACGAAAAAAAATATGTTATTTTTCACGCGCCACCAGCAATCTCAAGTGTTTGAAGGAGTTTTTTCGGGCTGTTCTGATTGCGTTCTTGCAAGACCCACTCCCTAGCATCACTATCAGGTGTGAGCATGGTGCGAGATGAAGCCAATAAACTCCACAAATTAGCGAGACTTTCGGGATCTCCGGGAGCAACCACATGCCCAGCACCATTTTCTGTGATGATTCTTGCTGCTTCGCCTGATACGACTCCAGTGATATGGATTCCTAGGTCCATAAGTTCGTATGTCTTTGACGGCACGGATAAAGCAAGTGCGGGCCAGTCCGATAAGTGCACTAAGGCGGTGTCAGCCCATTCATAATGCTCACCTAACGAGTCAGACGGTCCACGAGATTGAAATTCCGCATCCAGTCCCAGCTGCTTGGCAGTCTTACGCAATTGCGCTTTGGCGGCGCCTGCGCCGACAAACCGAAAACTAATCGGTACGCCTCTATCCTCTGCTAGTTTCCCAGCCACAAGAGCATTTTCTAAATCTTGCGCTCTCCCAAGAGTTCCCGCGTACAGCACATTAAAGGTATGCTTCTCGCCCTGGCTTTCCTTCAGCAGATGGCGATTCTGACTGGAGTTAACCGGGAACACATTTCGGATTGAAACTACCGTATGTGCCTTATCTCGCGACCAACTCATGAGCTCTTTCTCGAGCCTCTCCCTATGATCTTCAGAGGTAACAGTCACTGCTGTGGCTTGAGCTAGAGATCTTTTGAGCACGCCTTTCACAACCCACTTAGCGAACTGCAATGGTCCTTTATTCAAGATTCGCTGATGCAATGAAATATGTCCAACGGATTCATTCCATCGGCGTGATTCCTCTAAAAGTTCGGGCCATGCGTCTCGCAGGTCAATAATGTAAGGCACACCCAGTACTAATGATGCAACGCGAGTTACAAAAGCGGTGGGAAGCGCGGGAACAGTTCCCACAATTAAGTTGGGCTTAAAACTAGATGATCTTCGTACTCGCGCTACTGTCGCAATTTGGCTTAGCGCCACAATGACCTGGTTGAGCGCTTTCCTTGCGATACCGTTTCCCCCGGGGAAAAAACCGGTACGAACCACCCCCTCTTCGGATGGAAAACAATCTGAGTACTTCCGACGCTTGAAGTTCTGGGATAACCATGATTTGACAGTTATCTTCGTCTCGTAGTGAGGAGGAGGCACCAAGGCAACAACCTCATGGCCAGCGCTCTTCAAAATTTCCGAGAACCACGACCATCTCCGTTGGGGAACACCGTTTTCAGGTTCCCAATACTGAGAAATCACTAGAATGTGCATTGGTCTAGGCCTCTGGATTCTGTCCAAGCTAACGTGGGGCCAGCGGGGCTCGAACCCGCGACCAGCGGATTATGAGTCCGCGGCTCTAACCGACTGAGCTATAGCCCCAAAACGGCAGTATCGCCTGAGTTACTATAGCGCGTTATTCCGCACAAGATAAACGCATCCCAACAAGTGGGTTACTCAGCAACAAATTCTTCAACCCGCTTTCCAACGGAAACGAGCTCTGCAATTGCTGCCACAGCTCGTTTCGCTGCCCGACCATCGCCGTAAGGATTAACTGCATTAGCCATTGCTTCATAAGCAGCTTGTTGATCCAACAGATTTTTTGCTTCTGCAACTATTCGGCCACGATCCGTGCCGACAAGCTTCACGGTTCCTGCCACTACCGCTTCAGGACGTTCGGTGTTCTCACGCATCACGAGCACCGGTTTGCCGAGCGACGGGGCTTCCTCCTGTACACCACCAGAGTCAGTAAGGACGAGGTACGCACGGCTCATCAACGCGGTGAACTGGTCATACGGCAGTGGGTCTGTGATTATGACGTTTGGTAGGTCCTGAACCTCAGGAAGGACGGCATCTCGCACCTTCGGATTAAGGTGCAACGGAAGAGTGAAGACATGGTCTGGGTAAGACTTCGCAAGCTCTTGAACCGCACCGCCGATCTCTTTCATCGCATCGAGATTCTCGCGACGATGAGTTGTTACCAGAACAAGCTTCTCGTCAGAATTACGAACCGCCTCCAAGCGCGGGTCATCAAACTTCACGTCCCATTTTGCTGCAGTCAGAAGGGCGTCAATGACAGTGTTTCCGGTGACCACAATGTCCTTGGTCCTGAAGTTCTCACGACGCAAGTTCTCACGCGATTCGCTTGTCGGGGCAAGGTGAAGTGACGCTACTTGACCAATGATCTTGCGATTGGCCTCCTCCGGGAACGGAGAGAAAATATTGCCGGTACGAAGTCCCGCTTCGAGGTGGACAATCTTCACACCTTTATGAAAACCGGCCAGGGCTGCAACCATTGCAGTAGAAGTATCGCCCTGGGAGATGATCACATCGGGCTGCTCTTTTTCAATAATCGGATCGAGGCCCTGGATGGCACGCGAAACCAACTCGTTAAGTGTTTGACCTGGCTTCATTAGAGCCATGTCATAATCCGGTGTGATACCGAACCGCCTGTTAACCTGCTCAAGCATCTCTCGATGCTGACCGGTGGAAACTACCACCGATTCAAATCGATCATCGTCCTGGAGGGCACTCACAACCGGCGCAACCTTGATCGCTTCCGGGCGCGTTCCATAGACGGTCATGATCTTAGGCTTGGTAGACATGCTTTCCTCGTGAGACTTAGGGACACAGGCGTACTCACTACAACTTAATACAAAGCAATTTCAATAGCGGCTTCGTATCCACTCAAGCGCGTTTACTTCGTCACTATCCTGGCGACAATCCCATCGAGAATGTCTTTCTCACTAACCACAATTCGGCTCGCATTTGCTTCGTGTTCGAAGGTGTCAATCAATGCTTCGACAACAGCAGAGCCGGCTGCAATGACGTCAGCACGCCCTGGGTGCACGACGGGGTTTGCTCGACGCTCGTCTGCAGTTTTGCTTCGAAGGTCTTCTGTAACCTCACGGATACGGTCAAAGGAAATCTCCGACATGTGGATCCGTTCCGGATCGTAGGAATCGAGTTCCTGAGCAAGCGCAGAGAGCGTCGTGAACGTCCCGGCACAGCCGACGATAATAGTCGCCTGGGCAAACGGCACCACCTCTGCTGCTTCGGCGATCCGCTCATTGATGTAATCGCGAGCGGCAGCGGTTTCTTCTGCAGTGGGTGGATCTGTACGCATGAAGCGCTCGGTGATACGCACGCACCCCATCTGGGTGGAAACCGCGTGCAGTTGGTTAGCGGTCTGCATGACGAACTCGGTGGATCCACCACCAAGGTCAACCACACAGAACGGTCCACGTTCCGGGTCGAGGTCAGCCGTGGCGCCGGCGAAGGAGAGCGCTGCTTCTTCTTCGCCGGAGATCACTTCGGCAACCGCGCCAGGCTGGATGTTGCCGAGGAGTTCTCGGGTCATGGCGAAGAAGTCTTCGCGGTTGCTGGCGTCGCGAGTGGCAGAGGTGGCAACCATGCGTACGCGGATGACGTTCTCGCGCTGCATCTCGTCGACATAGTCCGCGAGTGCTACGCGGGTGCGTTCGATGGCCTCTGGGGCGAACTGGCCGGTCTCGTCGACGCCTTGGCCGAGGCGCACGATGGTGTTGCGACGGGAGATCTCGCCGGCTTCAGTGTCGTGGATCAGCAGACGGATGGAGTTGGTGCCGCAGTCCACGGCGGCGACGCGGGTCACTGCAGCCCCTCCCCTGCTTCAGCAAGTGTGATGCCGAGATCCTCAAGAGTGGGCCAATCCTCTGGGATTGCGGTGCCGCGCAGGTTGGCGTGTTCGGCGGCGAGGGCGACCGCCTCGGTGCCGAAACGGACACGTTCCGGGCCTTCAGCGAGCGCGTAAGCGATGAGCACGTGGAGACACTTCACGCGCTCCGGCATACCACCGCCGGAAAAATCGGTGCCGAGGTCCTCGATGGCGTTGCGCTCTGACAGGAAGTGTTCATGGGCGGCTTGGTAGTCGCGTCGCAAAGCATCGCCCTCATCGGAATCGGCATTGAGGCGAGCTTCCATCCACTTCATCACCTGAGCTACCTCGAGGCGTGACGCTTCGGCGGTAAGACGCGGATCGGTGAGGTAGTAGAGGGTGGGGAACGGGGTGCCGTCGTCAAGTTTTGGCGCCGTTTTCACCACAGCCGGCTGATTGTCGGGAGTGGTGTAGGAAATCGCGAGGACACCGCGTGGGGTGCGGCCGAGCTGCTCAGCGACAACGGCGAGCTGTTCATCGGTGGGAGGGGTATGCATGAGGCCCATTGTTTCATGAACCACAATCCACCACGGCGTTGAAGGGGTTGGCTGACCCGGATTGGGACACCTCGAGGTTATTTGTCATTATTTAACAGGCTGCTCCTCGAGAAAGGTTGACTAATGAGCGTTCCTGCGTTGCATCCCGGCGCGCTGCCAACCCCTGAATTCCCGTTGGTGTCAACCGGCACTGAGTCCCGTCACTTGATGCCACCTCCCCCACTGCACAGCGCACATACTGCGGCGACAACCGGGTACATCCAGGCGGTAACGCGCATTTTTAAAAACGGCCCGCTAACAGTAAGCCCTGGCGTGTACTGGACCGAAGACCAGGTGTTGCACACTGCCGATGGCACGGTGATTGCTCATAATCTGGACGAGCTTGCGCAAATTGTTCAGGCGCTAGGGCTGAGCGATGGTGTGCGCGTGCAATGGTCGGCAGTTGACCATGCAGAACTTGCGACGCGGATGCTGACAAAGAGCCGGGAACTCGGGTTTATCGACTAGCGGTTTCGCGCTACTGCGCAGGAGCGTCAGGTGCAGGCGCTTCGGCGGGAGCTTCGCCGACCGGTTGTTCCACACCGGCTGGCGCCTCCGGTTGCGGGGCGTCGGGTTGTGGCGCTTCTTGCTCGGGCGCCTCGGCTTCTGGAGATTCGGGTGCCTCGGCTTCAGACGCCTCCGCTTCGGGAATCTCGCGCAGGGAATCCCACAGCACTTCGGACCACTCTCGGTCGTCCGGGATCTCGTCGGCAGCGGTGGTGATGTTGTCAGGGGCGGACATGCGCGGATCAAGGATGCGCCAGACGGTCTCCCCCTCTTCCATCACGCCCAGGCGGCGGCGTGCTTCTTGACGCATGAAGGCATCGTCTTCGTACATGGCGATGTCGCTTTCAAGCGCCTGCTTGCGTGCCTCCAAGCGTTCGATGGATTCCTGAGCGCGGGCGATCTCGGCGCGGCCCTCGTAATAGTTCCGCAGTGGCGCGGCAATTGCCAGCAGTACCAGCAGGACAACGCTGATCAGGATGACCACGCTGGCCATGTCCTGCTTCGGAAACACGCGCGCCCGCCTCGTGCGGGAGCGTTGCTTGCGTTCGCGGGCACGCTCGGCACGCTCCGCGTCGCGGCTGGCGACGGGCACCGTGTGCGACTTGCGGGGACGTGGCGGGCGCTTCTTCATAGGTAATCAGTCTAATGCGCTCGAGGATTTCGCGGACTGCGGCACGGCCAGCGGAGCGGTCACGGGGTCGTCGATACGCTTGCTGCACCGCTCTGGCCGCGACCTCGACGGTGAGGCTGGGGAACATGATGCCCAATACGTACGGGTTTATCGCCAACTCCGCGTATCGGGATCCCACCGGGCGGCGGAGAGTTCTCCAGCAAGCGTTGGGTTGAGCACTTCCGATGCAAACGCAGTCGCCTGAGCGAAATCGTGGTACTTCACGGGCAGACCGTCTCGCGTTTACTTGTCGCCATTGCCCACCTGCGTTGCAATCTCTTGCATTTGCTTGCGAAGCGGCTCCATTTGTTCAGCGAATCGCGCGTTGATGATCGCCAAGCTCTCCTCAAGACCCTTAAATACGCTCGGGTCAATTGATACGCGTTCAACGGCGTGGCCAATGAGCGCGAGACGATTGCGCCACTCCGCACTGTCTTCCACAGAGGACGCTTCAGCGCTTAGCTCGGCGACCAATTGTTTGCCGGACTTCGCCTCGTAGTAGCGGGCTGAAGGGGCGAGCTTGCTCGCAAGGTCGTCGATACGCACGCCCTCCTTCCGGGGAGCATCCGCGACAAGGTCTGCGAGGTACCCGCGCTCAATCTTGGTCTCGGCCAAATCACCAACGGTGCGTGCGACACTGGTCACCGGCAACCCGTCTACTGACACAATGTCCTCCTCAGGAAGATCACGACGGGTGCGGATGCGGACTCCTTGCTGTCGTGTTTGCTTCGAACCCTCAGTAGAGAAGGTCAGGTTCGGTGGGACGAGGCGGCCGATCCCGTGGATGAGAGCAGCCGACTCGTGCGAGACCACCACAGGCTGCTCGTCCTCCCAGCGCTCATCTATGAACTTCTTTGGCTCGAGGGATAGCCACGCCGCCCGAATCTCATCGTGGGGGCCACCCTGATGGGACGGCAGCAGGTAAACACCATGCCGCGCTCGGTCAAGATCACCGCGCTCCACGAGGCGGGACAGCTGCAGGCGTTCAATCCCCTCCCGTCCCGCTTGGCCGGTGGTGACGATTGTGTCACTCTGGAAGATACAATCGTCCGTTCGTTTCGATACAAACGTCAGATTTGGGAGTAAAGAAGTGGCCCCGCACCGGAGACGGTGCGGGGCCGGGCCGTAGCGGTGTGCTACTGCCTACTTCTTAAAGCGCGGGAAGGCGTCGCGGCCGGCGTACACGGCGGCGTCGCCAAGCACCTGCTCAATGCGCAGCAACTGGTTGTACTTCGCCACACGCTCGGAACGAGCCGGGGCACCAGTCTTGATCTGGCCGCAGGACAGCGCCACGGCCAGGTCGGCGATGGTGGTGTCCTCGGTCTCGCCGGAACGGTGCGACATCATGGTGCGGAAGCCGTTGCGGTGCGCCAGCTCGACGGCGTCGAAGGTCTCGGTGAGGGTACCGATCTGGTTCACCTTGACCAGCAGAGCGTTCGCGGCGCCCTTCTCGATGCCTTCGGCGAGGCGCTTCGGGTTGGTGACAAAGAGGTCGTCGCCGACGATCTGGATCTTGTCGCCAAGCTTCTCGGTCAGGGCGACGTAGCCGTCCCAGTCGTTCTCATCCAGCGGGTCCTCGATGGAGACGATCGGGTACTGCTCCACCAGGTCCGCGTACACCTGGATCATCTCCTCGGCGGAGTGCTTGCCGCCCTCGAAGTTGTAGGTGCCGTTTTCGTAGAACTCGGAGGAGGCGACGTCGAGGGCGAGCGCGACATCGCTACCAAGCTTGTAGCCCGCCTTCTCAATAGCCTCGACGATCAGGTCGAGGGCGGCCTTGGTGGAGTCGACGGACGGGGCGAAACCGCCCTCGTCGCCAAGACCCGTGGACAGGCCCTTGGACTCAATCACGGACTTCAGCGCGTGGTAGACCTCAGTGCCCATACGCAGCGCCTCGGCGAAGGTCTCCGCGCCGATCGGGGCGATCATGAACTCCTGGACGTCCACGCCAGAGTCGGCGTGTGCACCACCGTTGAGGATGTTCATCATCGGCACCGGAAGGGTGTGCGCATTCGGGCCGCCGATGTAGCGGAACAGCGGCAGCTCGGCAGCCTCAGCGGCAGCCTTCGCCACAGCCATCGACACACCAAGCAAGGCGTTCGCGCCCAAGTTCTTCTTGTTGTCGGTGCCGTCGAGCTCGATCATCGTGTTGTCGATCAGACGCTGATCGTCCGCCTCAAACGCGATCAGGGCGTCCGCGATGGTCTCGTTGACGTTCTCAACCGCCTTGAGAACGCCCTTGCCGTCGTAGCGGTCGTCGCCATCGCGAAGCTCGTGAGCCTCATGCTCACCCGTCGACGCACCCGACGGCACCGCAGCCTGGCCATGCGAGCCATCCGACAACAGCGCTTCCACCTCCACGGTCGGGTTACCGCGCGAATCCAGAATCTCGCGAGCAAAGATGTGCATGATGTCAGCCATGAGTTCTCCTTAACGTGGATAGTGGCGTGGAAAATGACTTGGCGAAAAATTCCGTCCACAAGTCTAGCCGTTGCCCTAACGGTGGGCAGGCTGGTTCATGGCATAGTTGGCCGCCGCGTCGCGCACCCGGGCGAAATAGTCGCTGGACTGGTTGTACGCGTAGATGGCCTGGGTCCACCCCTCCTCGGTGGCCAGGTCGCGGGGTGTGCCGCCGGAATTGCACAGCAGGTTCGCGGCACCTAAGGCGGCGTCGTCGATCTGCTGGGGGTTCGGGGTTCCATCGCCGTTGGCGTCGCGGCCAAAGCGCGCCCAAGACTCCGGAATGAACTGCATCGGGCCGACAGCGCGGTCGAACTCCGTGTCGCCGTCTAACTGACCGTGGTCGGTGTCCGGGACCTTGGCAAAGCCGTCCCCGTTCAGTTGCGGGCCGAAGATGGGCGGTTGCGGGTAGCCGTTCTCGTCCAGTTTGGAGTAGTCGAAACGGCCACCGTAGGTGCCGTGGCGGGTCTCCACCCAGCCGATGCCGGCGAGCGTGTTCCAGGTCAGGTTGCAGGTGGGCCAAGCCTCCTCGGCGATCAGCGCAGCGTTGGCGTAGGCGCGCACGGCCTGGCCGGACATGTTGGTGGCCTCGCCGATGCTTTGCGACCAGTCAAAGAGTTGGTCGGAGGTTCTGCCCGGCGCGTGGACGTCGATACGCGGGGGCGCCTCCGCGGCCGCAGGTGGGACTGTGAGCGGGGCTTTTTGCTTGGGCTCTGTTGTGTCGAAGTTGAAGACAGACAGCAGCCACGCGATAAGCGCGACGACAAGAATAACGGCCATGGCCGCGCCAAGAATGCCCACGCAGCCACAGCCGCGAGCAATGCGTCGCGGTGTGATCATGGGCGCAGAGTGTACCGGGCGCGGTTACCGCGCCGTGCGGGGGTTAGGCGGTGCCAGAAGTAACAATTTTCACACAAACCACAACAATCACAGCTGTAACAGTTATGATGCTTTGCGACCTATCAAACTTCCCCGAAAGGACACCCCATGCGCCGCATCACCGCAGCACTCGCAGCAGGCCTCATCGCCGTCACCGGCTTCGCAGGCACCGCAACCCCAGCCAAGGCCCAGACCCTCGAACTCGTCCGCCTGCTCAACGGCAACATCGCCACCGCCAACTGCGACAGCCTGCGCACCGGCCTGACCGCCACCCGCATGGTGAACAAGGACACCACCCGCAGCCAGCTCGTCATGAACCTCAACACCGCCGTGGGCAACGACGCGGCCCTGCGCCTCGTCTCCGCAAGCACCGTCGGCGCGGTGGCGGACCGTGCGCTGGAGTGCGGCATCGTCAAGCCGGACCCAGTCACCCCGCTCGACCAGCTCTTCGCCGGTTCCTCCCAGATGTCCTCCAAGGCAGGCCTGCCGGACATCCGCACCCTCATCCCGGCACTGCCGGCTATTCGCTAGCCTTCCCCTCGACCCACAGACGGTCCTGCGTGGCCTTATCCACAGGCCCGTCTGACCCGTCGAACAAATACGGCGCACGGCGGCGCATCTTATCGACGAACGCCCCCGCCACATCCCCAAACCCAAAGGCACCCCGCTCGTCGGCAATCTCCGCATGGAACAACACCTGCAGGAGCACATCCGACAACTCGTTCTTGAGTTCCGCGTCGGGCGCCTTTGCGCGAATCGCATCCGCCACCTCACCAGCCTCCTCCGCCAAAAACGGCAGGAGGCTTTCATGCGTCATCTCCTGCTCCCACTCACCCCGGCGTCGCGCCTCACGCATCGTCTCTACAGCCTGCAACACAGGATCCTCGAGGGAAGGGACTTTGATCAGGGCGGTGGCGTCGTCGTCAAGCACACGCTCCGCGAACCTGGGATCCGTGGTGATGATCCAATGCCCGTCGCCGTCTACGACATCCAACGCCCACCGCACCGACACCGGCACCTCCGGCGAAAACTCCACACGACCACGAATCTGGCCAGCGAGGTTGAGTGGGATCATGTCGGGCCAACGGGCATCCAGAAGCAACACGGTCGCAGTCATGAAGGGAAGTCTAAGGCCTCTATGATGGAGCGCATGACTCAGATCGCCGAAGCACTCGAAGCCATCAAACCCAGCGCCCAAGACGCGCTGCAAGACTCCGTCACCTTCTCCCCCATCCGCTGGAAAACCGGCTGGCCCCACCACCTCCGCCGCGTACCGCCCTTCCGCGACGACGCCACCGCCTCCATCACCCGCGCCGAAGTCTTCTCCTTCGCGTCGGATGTCCGCTCCTCCGACTTCGCACGCGAGCAGATCATCGACTTCCTCGGCGCCTGCTTCGCCTACATCGCCGGCCAATCCAACCAGGTCATGCAAATGCAGGCGTTCCTGCGCAACAAGGGCAACGCTTCGAAGTTGCTGGGTGCGATCCGAAAGTTGGGCGGCTTGTCGCCTGTCGACGCCTACGCCTCCCTGGTCGCGACCGGCCTGGCACCGAAGTACGCGTCCGCCGTGGCGTACTTCCTGGCGGGTGAGCAGTCGGCATCGTCGGAGGCGCCGGCGATCATTTGCTCCAACCGCGCGCGCCTGGCCGGCCTGTCCTCTGATTCCGACTGGACCGCCGACGAATACAAGGAATACCTCGACGCATTGACCGCCGCTCGGGACGCTTACGACTCTTCGCTGCCCCTGGATGCGGTTGAGTGGGCGTTGCGGGAGTTTGCTCGTCGCGAGGCAAAGTAGCGCTGAGTTTTTAGGGGGTGCATATGTCGCCCGGCGAGCTTAGGGGCAAACCCGAACTCGCCGGGCTTTGGTGTTGGTGGGGGTTAAAGGGACACCTGCTGATTGCCCTCCCTCAAACATAAAAATACCCAGTACCGAGTTCCCGGTACTGGGCTGAATGCAAAGTGCTCTGACTTACTTAATCGGATAGACCTGCGTGCCTTCAGAGTTCTTCAAAAGCAAACCTGTCTGCGCAGAAAGAGCAACAGGAAGATCCTCGTCATTAAGCTCGTACGCGAACTGAGCAGTCACCTTACCGCCTGGCTTCACCGTGATCTGGTCTGCAAGATCATCGGTGTAGAACAGTGCCGTCCGCAAATCATGGCGGACATTTTCGTCTTCCTGTTTTGCACTGAACGTCGTAAGCCACGCCGTGATGGTGTCAATCTCACGCGCACGTTTGTTGGTGAACTCGTAGGTGAACACAATCACTGGCTTCGAACCGAACAGATTCTCACGGCCACCCGCTGGAACAACGTTTACCTTTGTAATCTCAAAACGGTACTCATGCGAATCGAAAATGTTGTTCTCAAATTTTCCGGATGGCTTCTCCGACGTTGACGGTGCGGGTTGTGCCGCGGTGGTCTTTGTTGCCGTAGTGGTTGGCTTAGCCGTGGTAGACGGAGTCGGGCTGGCGCCATCTTCACTGGAGCCGGCACCAACGCCAATCAGGGCAAGCAACAGAACTACCACACCGATGATGGGACCTGCCAGCTTGAGGAGCTCTTCAGGCTTGTTTGGGAGCTTGAAGTCCATCAGACTTCCTTTCAAGAACCATTGAGGAGCCCCTGTGGCACCTCGCCGAATTATGACTTTAGCCTGACAATCCATCTATTGACCAGCTTTCATCAGCGACGGTCAACCAGTCGAGTTGCTGCGTACTACCTGGGAAACTCCAACTGGCAAATAGCCCAACCACTTGAGGAACACCCCCACTAGAGGATCTGCCAGAACTCCAAGGACGGGCAGTCTTGCTTCGCACTAGTGGCGCTTCGGGGGCGATGCAAAATGTTGCAGGGGCGGGAACTGCGACCTGCGCGGAGTGTAAAAACCGACAGGTGAAAGTGTGGGGTTTTACACAACCGAAATATGTAAAACGGGGTGTTGGGGCCTAGCGCCCACGGAAGGCGCGGTCGTTGAGGTCCCTGCGGGCCTGCTCCAACGCAACCAAGTCGGAGAAGAGGGCGTTGTAGGCCTCTTCGTCGTCAGAGGGGCGCATGCGCTGCAGCTGCGCCTTGAGCTGAGCGATCTGCTCGCCGACGCGGGTCTCCTGCAGGCGGGAGAGGACGGAATCGGCGTATTCATCGAGGTCGTCGGCGTGAATGGGCTCGACGGCGAGTTCGGAAACAAAGTTGCGGCCGGAAAGGTCGCGCATCTCGCCGGCGACGGCAGCGATCCAGGAGGCGCCACCGTCGGGGGCAGAGTCGGTGGGCGCAGCGCCAGCGGGCCCTGCGACAGCAGCGGCACCAGCGGAGCTAGCGGCACCAGCGCCCACACCGGCACCCGCGCGGGCGCAGCCGCCGGCGGCGGTGATGGCCTCGCGGACCTGCTGGTAAGCATCGTTGGTGAAGGCGTCCGGGTTGATGCCGTCGAAGTAATTGCCGGCCTTCGACGGGTGCTGCAGGGCAATCTTTAGGGCTTCGCGCTGGGGCCACAGCATCGGATCGTCGGGGCGCGGCGGGATCAGCAATTCCGCCTGGCGGCCGGAGGAGTCGGGACCGGCGGCGGCCTGCCGGGCGGCAAGGGAGACGCGCTGGCGCTTCTCCTTCTTCGGCTTCTTCGCCTCGGCGCGGACCTGTTCCAGCACTTCGTCGGGGTTGGGCCAGCCCACCCAGCCGGCGAGGCGGCGGGCGTATTCCTGTTGGAGAACTTTGTCGTCGATGGAGGCGACGACGGGGACGGTGCGTCGTAAAGCTTGGACGCGCCCCTCGGCGGAGTCGAGGGAGAAGTTCTTCAGCAGGGACTCGATGACGAATTCGTAGACGGGGATGCGGGAGGCGACGAGGTCGCGAAGAGCACTGTCGCCCTTCTCCAGGCGCAGGTCGCAGGGGTCCATGCCGTCCGGGGCGACGGCCACAAACGACTGGCCACCGAACTCCGTATCGGTGTTGTAGGCGCGCATCGCAGCCTTCTGGCCGGCCTCGTCGCCGTCGAAGGTGTAGATGAGTTCACCGCGGAAGAAGTTGTCGTCCAGCATCAGACGGCGGATCAGGCTCATGTGTTCGGAGCCGAACGCGGTACCGCACGTGGCCACGGCGGTGGTCACGCCGGCGGCATGCATGGCCATCACATCGGTGTAGCCCTCCACCACCACCGTCTGGTGCTGGGTGGCAATGTTGCGCTTCGCCTTATCGATGCCGAAGAGCACCTTCGACTTGTGATACAGCATCGTGTCGGAGGTGTTCATGTACTTGCCCATGGGGTCGTCGTCGAAAAGTTTGCGCGCGCCGAAACCGATCGTGTTCGACGCGGCATCCTTAATCGGCCAAATCAGACGACGGCGAAACTTATCAATCGGCCCGCGTTTGCCTTGGGAGGAAATACCGGCGTCGATGAGTTCCTGGACCTCAAAACCCTTGCGCAGCAGGTGCTTGGTCAGCGTGTCCCAACCGTCGGGGGCGTAACCGCACTCGAAATCCATGATCAACTCGCGCGAAAACCCACGGTTGAGCAGGAAATCGCGCGCGACCTTCGCCTCAGGCGTTTCCAACTGCTCGCGGTAAAACTCGTGCGCCGCCTTATTCGCTGCCAGCAGCCGCTGGCGCGTGCCCGGCTTCACATCACGCGCACCCGTCGAGCCGCCCTGGTAATTAATGCGGTACCCAATCTGGTCCGCGACCGCCTCCACCGCCTCCGGAAAGGTCAACTGCTCCATCTCCATCAGGAACGAGAACACATCCCCGCCCTTGCCCGTAGAGAAGCAGTGGTAGTACCCGTGAGCAGGGCGAACGTGGAAACTCGGGGTCTTCTCGTCCTTGAACGGACTCAGGCCCTTCAGCGAGTCGTGCCCGGCAGGCTTCAACTGCACATACTCGCCAACGATTTCGTCGAGCGGTGCGCGCTGACGGATAGCCTCAATGTCACTATCCGGAATTCTGCCCCTTGCCATGGCGCTCATCGTAGCGTGTGCAACGATATGGGCCTATGAAGCGCCCGATTGTCCTGCTGACCTGCCTCGCCCTGAGCAGTTGCGTATCGACGACCCCCTCACCCACCCCGAAAACCACCACCGTGTCGTCGACCGCGACAGCCTCGGGACTGCCGGCGTGCGGCTCGCTTCCCGACGAAGCCTGGGACACCGTCGACCTCATCGAAGCCGGCGGGCCCTTCCCCTACCCTGCCAACGACGACAAACGCTTCGGCAATTACGAACGCGTCCTCCCCCAGGAGTCCCGCAACTATTACCGCGAGTACACCGTGGACACGCCGGGGCTACGCCACCGCGGGGCGAGGCGCATCGTCACCGGCGGCGCTGGCGGCAATGCGAGGGACATCGAGGCCTGGTACTACACCGACGACCACTACGAATCCTTCTGCGAAATGGAGGTCAACTGATGAACCCGATCTTTCTCGCCAACCCGGTCCACACGCTTGAGGACCTCGCCCGCGGCATCCTCACCGCCGCCTACGGCCCCAAAGACGCCGCCGACCGTCCCGTGCCCACAAACCTCGACGCGCTCGCCGACCTGTTGCGGGAAACCCAAGTGAAACGGGTGGTGGTGGCTTCCTGGAGGGTGGAGGGGTCGTCGACAAGCAAAATGCGCGCAGTGTTTGAGGATGAAGGGGTCGAATTGGCAGCTTAGGGGCAAACCCGAACTCGGAAATGTCCACTATATTGTGCACGCGAGGGGTTCCCAACGCAGCCGCCAGGCGCGATACTGGCTTGCATGGGGTATGCAGAAATGGCTCACCTTCGGGGGTTGAGAGCAGATTTTGACGAGCAAGCCAACGCGCCCAGCGCGAACCCGCGCTATGTGACGCGGACAACCACCGTCGAGAAAGAATGGTGGCAATCGCTCCCACTGCGCGACCAAATGCTGGTCCGCGGTGCGGGAGTCTCGCGCGACAGTCGCAAAGCGATCCTCCTCGGTCGCTGGGCCGCAGTGCAACACGGCATGTGGATCGGCCCATTCACCGACTGGACCGTCGATGTCGCACTACCATCCGGAAAACCGCCCGCCAAAAGCAAATGGCCCATCCGGACACGATTCCGCTCAGTGCCCGTGCGTGACGACGAAACCATCACCGCCCAAAACATCCGCTACACCGACCGACTCCGCACCTACATCGACCTATTCCGCTTCGGCACCATCACCGACCAACTCACAGCAACCGATTGGATTCTGGGGCACTACTCACGCCGCAAAGTGCACGATTACATCGACGGGTTCGAAGGTTGCCGGCCCGAGACTCTCAAACGGGCGCACAGAATGGTCGCTGGTGTGACACCGCTGCCCGAGTACCGGTACAGCCTCGCCCGCGCCGTCCTCTCCTCACACCGGATTGACTGTTACCCGGTGTTCCTAAGACCCTGGGTCACATCCGGGCCTCTGATTGTCGACTGCGGCGGGATGCGCAACATCGCCATCATCATCGACGACGCCACCGGTTCCGACTTCGACTTCGGTTTCCCCGAAGACACACGCGCCTACTGGACTTCGCACCACAACTTCCCGACAGTGCGCTGGGACTTCTCAGATCTGTTCTTAAGGCCGGACCTTTTCATGAATGAAGTAGGCCGGGCGCGTAATGCCGTCATATATAAGCACTCGCTGCCAAAGTGGGAGTGGTGAGGCGGTCGCCGGCTGTGTGAGCGCGTTGTGTGGGCGGTGTGTGAGCGCTGTTTGAGCGCGGTGAGGCGACCGCCCTGAGGGGTGAAAGGTGTCCGATTGGCAGCTTAGGGGCAAACCCG
>NZ_KV821366.1:12576-105572 GCF_001815635.1 Corynebacterium sp. HMSC075D04 | reverse complement strand
TCCGATTGGCAGCTTAGGGGCAAACCCGAACTCGGATGCGCGGCACGACCACAGTGGACCGCAGTGGAACGCAGTGAAGGCCAGTAGGAATCGCCGTCGGTGCGAGTTCGGGTTTGCCCCTAAGCTCAGTTTTCGCACATGTGCACCCCGGCGGGGGATGTGGCCCGGTGTGGACGCTCCGGGGTGGAGGGGTCGTCGACAAGCAAAATGCGCGCAGTGTTTGAGGAAGAAGGGGTCACGCTGGTCGCGTAACCACGCACGCGTCATCTGACGGGTCGAGCCACTCCAACTCTTTGCAATCAACCCCCTCGGCTATAGCAGTCGCAGTTTCCTTCCATGCTGTGAACTCGGCTGCCAGCAGGCTGGGGTCTTCCGAAGTAATCGCTTCTCGAAGGTCACGCGCGCACGCCTCTCGGTCGTCCGGGGAAAGCGAGACCATCCACGGAAACGCTCGAGTCATTCGTTCCACGCGATCAAACAAATGCCTTCGCCTTTCGATACAGCTAGAAAAGTTCTACTACGCAAACTTATGCGGTCATCGCGCGGAAGTCGAGGGGTATCAGACATCCCGCTCACGTAATACAGCGCATAAAAACACCCCAAATGGAAACTTAAAAGTGTGCTGTGTGTCATAATTCGCAAACTGTGAACCACGACACGAATGGAGGACGCCCATGAGCTCGCTCATCCTAGTGCTCGTCGGCCTCGCGATGATGGCCGCCGGCTACCTGCTGTACTCAAAGTTCCTGGGCAAAAAGGTGTACCAACTCTCGGACGCCTACTCTACGCCCGCCCACACCATGGAAGACGGCGTGGACTACGTCCCCACCAACAAATACGTCCTGTGGGGCCACCACTTCACCTCCGTGGCGGGCGCAGCACCGATCATCGGCCCGGCCGTCGCCGTGATTTGGGGGTGGGTGCCGGCGTTCCTCTGGGTGACGCTCGGCACGATGTTCTTTGCGGGGATGCATGACATGGGGGCGCTGTGGGCGTCGCAACGCCACCGCGGGCACTCCATTGGCACACTGTCCGGCCGCTACATCGGCGCGCGCGGACGCAACCTGTTCCTCATCGTGATCTTCCTGCTGCTGCTCATGGTCAACACGGCGTTCGCGGTGGTGATTTCCAACCTGCTGATCTCCACCCCAACCGCCGTCATCCCAACCTGGGGCGCGATCCTCGTCGCCCTGCTGATCGGCCAGGCGATCTACCGCTTCAACTGGAACTTGCCGCTAGTGTCCTTCGTCGGCGTCGCCGCGCTCTACGGCCTGATGATCCTCGGCGACCGCATGCCGCTCGCCCTGCCCGAAGTCATGCTGGGTATTCCGGATCGCGGCTGGTGGATCATCTTCCTGTTCCTCTACGCCTTCATCGCCTCCCTGCTGCCGGTGTGGGTGCTGCTGCAGCCGCGTGACTACATCAACGGTCTGCAACTGTTCGTCGGGCTGATCATTCTGTACGGCTCGTTCTTCGTCGTCCGTCCAGAAGTTGTCGCCCCGACACTTCGCGACACCGTCCCCGACGGCACCCCCGGCATCTTCCCGCTCCTGTTTGTCACCATCGCCTGCGGCGCGATCTCGGGCTTCCACGGCATTGTGTCCTCGGGTACGTCGTCGAAGCAGATCGATAAGGAAACCGACGTGCGCTTCGTCGGCTACTTCGGCGCCGTCGGCGAAGGCCTGCTCGCGCTGGGCACCATCGTTGCGACGACCGCCGGCTTCAAAACCATCACCGACTGGGAAACCATCTACAGCGAATGGAACGCCGGCGGCGTCAACGCCTTCATCCAAGGCGGCGGCGCACTGATGAACGAAGGCTTGGGCATCCCGCAGTCCCTGTCCGCAACAATCTTGGCGACGATGGCCGTCCTCTTCGCCGCCACCACCATGGACTCGGGTATTCGCCTGCAGCGCTTCGTCGTCACCGAAATCGGCGACCTGATGGGCTTCAAACTCTCCGGCCTCGTCGCCACCATCATCGCGGTCGGCTGCGCACTCGGCCTGACGTTCTCCATGGGCATCGACGGCTCCGGCGGCATGCTCATCTGGCCACTGTTCGGCACCACCAACCAGCTCATGGCCGGCCTGACCTTGTCCATCGTGGCGATCATGCTGACCAAACTGCGCCGCCCCTCCTGGCCGGTGCTCGTCCCGCTGGTGTTCGTCACCGTCATGTCTCTGTGGGCTGCCGTGCTGCAGGTGCGCACGTTCTACAACTCCGGCAACTGGCTGCTACTCGTCCTCGACGTGATCATCATCTGCTGCGCGATCTGGGTCATCGTCGAAGCGTTCACGGCGATCTCGAAGGCACGCCGCGAGCCCGCAGTGGTCTGGCGTGACGACGAAACCATGCCCGGCGAACACGCTGCCGATGCTGCCGATGCTCGAGCGATTTAAAACCTTCGCGGCCGGCCTGGACGAGTTCTACAAGGCACCCTATCGTCGAGAATTTGCCCGCGCCGCCCGCGAAGAAGACGACCTGTTTACGCTGCTCGTCGCCTCCGAAACGCTTGGCATCCCCAACCCCGCCTCCTTCTACACCCTCGAGCTCATGCCATTGCTTTACGACGAATTCCACGCCTGGCACACCCGCATGGGCATGTCCCACTCCCCCTTGGACGGCGTGCGATGCTGCTAGAAACCGCACCCGTGATGTTCTTCGGCGGCAAAGGCGGCGTGGGCAAAACCACCGTGTCGGCCGCCACCGCGGTGCGCCTCGCCGAAGCTGGCCGGCGCGTGCTGCTGGTGTCCACCGACCCGGCGCACAACCTCGGCCACATCTGGTCCGTATCGCTCTCCGACACGCCCACCGAACTCGAACCTGGCTTGAGCGTCGTCGAACTCGACCCCGCCACCACCACCGAACGCCACCTCGCCGAAGTCGAGCAGTCCATGCGGGCGATGATGCCCGAGCGCATGCACCCCGAAATCCGCCGCCACCTGGACCTGTCACGCAACTCCCCAGGCATGCACGAAGCGGCGATGCTGGAACGCGTGGCGGAACTCGTGGACACGCAAGGCGTCGACCACATCATTTTCGACACCGCCCCCTCCGGCCACACCTCCCGCCTGCTCGCCCTGCCCGAGTTGATGGCGGCATACACCGGCGGGCTGATGCAACGGCGCGAACAGTCCGACAAGTTCTCCCGCGCCCTGCGTGGCCTCGGCGGCGCGGACGAGGACCCGGTGCAGCGCCGCAACCAGCAGATCCGCACCACATTGTTGCGCCGTCGCCGCAAGTTCGAGCGCCTGCGCGACATTCTCACCGACCCGGCCCGCTGCACGTTCACCATCGTGCTCACCGCCGAGCGGCTTCCGGTCCTCGAGAGCACCGAACTTTACGACGACCTCACCCAGCACCACATCCGCGTCTCCGGCCTCGTCGTCAATCGCCGCAGCCCCGCCGACACCGCTGGGGCTGGCGCTGGCTCGAGCGCTGGCGAGTTCTTGGCCGCCCGGCGCGCCGTGGAAGACGAAGCGCTGGCTCTTCTGGACGCGAAACTGCCCAACGTGCCGCGCGTGGAACTGCCGTGGCTGCCCGGGGAGATCGGCACCCGCGCCGCGCTCGCCGACATCGCCGCGCGCCTGTAGCCTCCCCGAGCCCCGCTCCGAGGAGTGGAAGGTGTCCGATTGGCAGCTTAGGGGCAAACCCGAACTCGCTTCGAAGCCCTTTTTCATCTGGCCGGCTGAGTTCGGGTTTGCTCCTAAGCTCACTTTTCGCCGTATTCCACCTCGGCGCGGGTTAGGCTCACTCGCAATATCTGCGAGCGAGAGGAGCACCCATGTGCGGTCCCGTCCCCTGCACAACCTGCGGCAAGCGGCAACGGCCGCGGGCCTAGTAGAAGCCTTCGAAGGCGCTGGCTTTCTTCGCGGTGCGCTCGAGGCGGGACTCGGTCATGGAGGCGATCTGGTCGATGATCACGCGCTCGCGCTCGGCGTCGGTGTCGGCGGCTTCGAACCAGGCACGGAACATCGTGTCCAGGGTGCCCGGGGCGCCTGCGCGCAGGTATTCGTGGACGCGGTAAATCCGGTCGCGCTGGCGGTCCTGACGCGCGAGATGGGCGGGCACATCCATGACGTAGAGCACCGCGACGGTTTTGAGCAGGCGGACTTCGGCCTCGACGTCGGGAGGAACGATGAGGCGGCCGTGCTGGCGCCCCATCAGGCCCGAACCGGCGCCCGCGCCGCCTGCACCCGAGCCCGCGCCGGCAACAGCGTCGCCCACGCCGCCCACGCCGCCCGCGCCCGCGCCCGCGCCGGCAGCAGCGTCGGTGCCTAAGTTCCCGTCGAGGGTCGCCTTGGTCACGCCGCCGATGTAGCGTCCCACCAACTGCGACGTCAGCCCCTTCAGGCGAACCCAAGAGGACAGGGTGTAGTCGAAGTCGGCGGCGGCTGCGATGGCGGGAAGGGCGCGGAGGCGGTCGGCGGCGTCGACGAGTGAGTCGGCGTCGCCACCAAAGGCGGCGGCGCCCTTCTCGGCAAGGGCGGCGAGTTCGACGAAGTCCCACAACACCTGCAGGGAGACGCGCCCGGAGACGATGCCGTCTTCGACGTCGTGGACGGAGTAGGCGATGTCGTCGGAAAAGTCCATCACCTGCGCTTCCATCGGCGGCATGTTGTCGGTGTGGCCTTCGCGCGCCCACGCAAGCACCGCTGCATCCTCGTCGTAGGCGGAGTACTTCCGGTTCAGGGTGCCGTCGGGGTTCGTGCGGGTCACGGGGTATTTCACGGCGGCATCTAAGGAGGCGCGGGTGAGGTTGAGGCCGTAAGAGTGGTCGTCGATAAGCACTTTCGGCTCAAGGCGCGACAGGATGCGCAACGTCTGCGCATTGCCCTCGAAGCCGTCGGGCGCGACCTCGTTGAGCGCGACTTCGCCGTTGTGACCGTAGGGCGGGTGGCCGATGTCGTGGGTGAGGCCGGCCATCTCGCACAGGTCGGGGTTCAGGCCGAGGCCTTCGCCGATGCCGCGCGAAATCTGGGCGACCTCCAGCGAGTGCGTCAGACGCGTGCGCGGGGTGTCACCGTCGCGCGGGCCAACAACCTGGGTCTTGTCTGCTAATCGACGAAGCGCCGCCGAATGCAGCACCCGGGCCCGGTCACGCGCAAACGCACCCCGCGAATCCGGCGCAAGCTGCGCCCCCTTCGGACCCTCGGCGGTGCGGCGTTTCGTATCGTCGGCGTTATAGGCGTACACGAAGCGCTACCCTAGTCGCATGACTAGCCGTTACCTTCGCGTCCTCGCCGTCGGCGGCATGCTGTTTCTCGCAGCGCCCGCCTCAGGTTTTGCCGAAACGCCCGCGCTTGCGCAAGGCGTGGCCACGGAAACCACCGTCCAGCCAGGGCTTTTAACCAAGCCTGTGACCGACGACGCCGGCGTGCTCACCGATGGCGAGCGCGCCGAGATTGAGCAGGCGATTCAGCAGGTCAGCCAGTCGCAGGGCAAGTCGGTGCGTGTGGTGTTCCTGCGTACCTTTGGCGACATCAGCCCGTCCGACTGGGTCGACCAGGCCGTCGCCGCGAACGGTTCCAACACCGCCGTGCTGGTGATTTCCCCCGACGAGCGCGCCTACAACGTCGGCGGTGGCGAAGAATGGACCCAGGCCGAGATCGACCGGATGAACGACGCCGCCTACGCGCAGCTAACCCAACTCAATTGGTCGCAGGCGGCGCTGAATGCGGTTGAGTCGGTAGGTGGGTCGTCGTCAAGCAACGGTGACGGCGTGGGCTGGGTCGCAGGCGGCCTCGGTGTCGCGGCACTTGCCGGCGGCGGCATGTACGCGGCGGCGCGCAAGGGTTCGCGCAAGCAGCAGGCGAAGCAGATCGCCTCTGCGAAGGCGCTCGACCCGGCGGATACTGACTCGCTCGGCCGCCTGCCCACCGCGACCCTGGAGGAGGTCGCGCGCGACGCGCTCGTCTCCGCCGACGAGTCGATTACCCAGGGCAAAGAAGAACTGAAACTGGCCACCTCCGAATTCGGCGCGGAGCGCGTCCGCCCGTTCACCTCCGCCATGAACGAGGCCACCCGCACCCTGCAGCGCGCGTTTTCCACGCACCAGAAACTTTACGACGCCATCCCCGAAACCGAACCCGAAAAACGCGCCATGCTCGTCGACATCATCTCCTCGTCAGGAAAGGCTGAACAGGCACTTCGCGACAAAACCGCTGAGTTCAACGACATGCGCGGCGTGCTCATGCGCGCACCCGACGAGGTAGACAAGATCCTCGCCCGCACCGTAGACATCCGCGCGCGCCTCGAGCCGGCCCGCGCCACCCTTGCGCAACTGCGGGAGACGCACGCGCCGGAGATGTTGTCATCGATCGTGGACAACGTCGATGTTGCGCAGGCCTCCCTCGACGAAGCCGAGAAGGCACTTACCGACGCCCGCAGCCTCGCCGCCCAGCCCGCTGGCCGCCAAGGCGCGCTGCTGGACACGCTCGCCGCGGCGTCGCACGCCGTCGAGGTCTCCGACACGAACCTCAACGCGATCGAGCACGCGGAAGAGAACATCCGGGCGGCGAAAACCAATTTGCCAGCGCTTATCGACGAAATCCGCGCCGAACTCCGCGACATCGAAGCAGTCAAGGGCGCCCGCGAGCAGGGCGCGCGTATCGACGTCGCCGCCCTGGACGCCGTCTCCGCCAAGGCCCAGCGCATGCTCGACGCGATGGGCAACCGCGCCGACACCGACCCGCTTGCCCTCTACGAGGAACTGGCGAACATGGACGCCGAAATCGACGACGCCCTCGACCGTGCCCGCGGCGTCGCCGGCGACCAAGCCCGCGCGCTGCAACTGTTGGACCAACAAATGCAGGTCTGTGCCGCGCAGATCCAGCGCGCCGAAGACCTGATCCGCTCCCGTGGCCGCATCATCGGCTCGCACGCGCGCACCTTGCTCGCCGAGGCGAAGCGCCAGCACGCCCAAGCGATCCAGCTGCGTGTGCGCGATACGCGTAAAGCTATCGACGCCGCCCGCACCGCCACCGACACCGCACGCCGCGCCGAGCAGGCCGCTAACGACGACATCCGCCGCTACCAAGCGGCCCGCAACCGCGAAACCGCCGACTCCCTGGCCAGGGCGGTGCTGTGGGGCACGCTGCTCTCCGGCGGCGGAGGCGGCGGAGGTGGCTTCGGGGGAGGCGGCGGTGGCTTTGGCGGCGGCGGAGGCTTTTCCGGCGGTCGCCCCTCCAACCGCGGCGGCACGTTCTAGGCGGCACGTTTTAGACCCGCGCGACTGGGTTGGTCGCGCGGGTCTGGAGCAGCGCTAGTAACGGGTGCGGCGCTAGATGCGGGTGCGGCGCGCGGGCGTGTCCACGAAGGTCAACGCCCACGTCATGAAAACAAGATCCTCCATGGGCAGGTCGGCTTCGACCGCAGCGTCAACACCGGCCTTGATGTCGACGTGGAGGTCGCCCGAGGCCTTCCCGCGGGTCACGGCGACGAGGGTTCCGGCGGCGTCGCGGATCTCGCGGTGCAGGCCGGTGCGGTTCAGGGTGTAGCGGCGCCCGTCGCAATCCGCGGTGTAGCGCGCCACCGTAAACCCAGCCTTGCGCAGAACATACTCCCCGCCCGTATCCGCATCGACGGCCTTAAACCGGCGCGCACTGCCGGCAGTGATGCGCAGCACGGCGCTCGGCAATGCCCCACCGACGGTGATGGTGTCGTCGGTGGCGGTGGCGCGGGTGCGGGAGTCGTCGAGAAGCGTGGCGCCCTGCCAAATCACAGCAACGCCACCACAACGATGAACAGCGACAAGAACACCAAAGTGCTGATCAGCGCGGTCGAATTGACCATCTTGCGGGCCTCAAGCACCTCGCGGGTCAACCACGCAAGGCCGGCAACCTGGGTGGGCGGCAGGTCGGTCTCGCCCTCGAACTCGAGGATCGCCTTGCGCACACCGTTATGGTCCTGGGTGAACTGGGCAACCTTCTCGCCGCTCGCATCCTCGACCACCCAGTTCTTGGAGGTCTCGGGGATAAAGGCGTAGGCGTGGCCCTCGATGACCAGGTCGATGCGCTTCGCGCGCTTCAAACTGTTCGACGTGCGCACGATCTCCTCGCCGCGGCGCGTCGCCACCGCACCCGATTCGGGGTGCGACACCAACTGCCACTCGTCGCCGCCCACAATGGCGTGGTCGTGCGAGAACACGCCCAACACCTCGGGTCCGGCCTCCGCGAGCAACTTCGGCGCGTCGCGGTCCGTGCGATCCCAGCTGACGTAGTGCATTAGCAGCCGATCAGGCGGGCGGCCAGGTAGGCCTCCAGCTCGTCGAGAGGCACGCGCTCCTGCTCCATCGTGTCGCGCTCGCGAACGGTCACAGCGTTGTCCTCAAGGGTGTCAAAGTCGTAGGTGACGCAGAACGGGGTGCCCGTCTCGTCCTGGCGACGGTAACGACGACCAATCGCACCCGAGGTGTCAAAGTCCACGTTCCAGTACTGGCGCAGCTTGGTGGCCAGCTCCTCGGCGGGGCCGGCGAGTTCCGGCTTCTTCGACAGTGGCAGCACGGCAACCTTCACCGGCGCGAGGCGACGGTCCAGGCGCAGCACGACGCGGGTGTCGGTGCCGCCCTTGGCGTTGGGTGCTTCTTCTTCATCGTAGGCGTCGATAAGAAATGCCATCATGGCGCGGCCCAGGCCAGCGGCCGGCTCGATGCAGTACGGGATCCAACGCTCCTCGTTCTGCTGGTCGTAGTACGACAGGTCCTCGCCGGACGCCTCGGAGTGGGTCTTCAGATCGTAATCCGTACGGTTGGCCACGCCTTCGAGTTCGCCCCACTTGGAGCCGGTGAAGCCGAACGCGTACTCGATGTCCACGGTGCGCTTGGAGTAGTGCGACAGCTTCTCCTGCGGGTGCTCGTACAGGCGCAGGTTCTCCGGGTTGATGCCCAGGTCGACGTACCAGTTGAAGCGGTTTTCAATCCAGTACTCGTGCCAGGTTTCGTCCTCGCCGGGTTTGACGAAGAATTCCATCTCCATTTGCTCGAACTCGCGGGTGCGGAAGATGAAGTTGCCCGGGGTGATTTCGTTGCGGAACGACTTGCCGATGTTGGCGATGCCGAACGGCGGCTTGAGGCGCGCGGACGTCATCACGTTTTTGAAGTTAACGAAGATGCCCTGCGCGGTCTCCGGGCGCAGGTAGTGCAGGCCTTCCTTGTCGTCGACGGGGCCGAGGTAGGTCTTCATCAGGCCGGAGAATTCCTTCGGCTCGGTCCAGTTGCCAGGCTGGCCGGTCTCCGGGTCGTTGATGTCGGCGAGCCCGTTTGCTGGCGGGTGGCCGTGCTTCTCCTCGTAGGCTTCGATCAGGTGGTCGGCGCGGTAGCGCTTGTTGGTGTAGAGCGACTCAACGAGCGGGTCGGTGAACACCTCGACGTGACCGGAGGCTTCCCACACGCGGGTGGGCAGGATGATAGAGGTGTCGACGCCGACGGTGTCGGGGCGGGAGGTCACCATGTGCTTCCACCACTGGCGCTTGAGATTTTCTTTCAGCTCGACGCCGAGTGGGCCGTAGTCCCACGCGGAGCGTGTTCCGCCGTAAATCTCACCTGCGGGGTACACCAAACCACGGCGTTTGCAGAGGTTGACGACGGTTTCGATCTTGGATGCGGGCATCACAATCTCCTGCGTGTAATACGGTTGCCAAAATACGTCGATCAGTCTAGCCGTTTCACTTTGCGACGACGCAGACGACCCTTTGGACATAAGTCCCACCTTTACGCCTGCTTCGAGTAAACTGTGTGACAACTGTGTAGGACTGTCGTCGAAAGGGGCCGCCCATGCGTGACGACCTTCGCTTTTCGCCGGAGGAGTTAGACCACACTGCCGCACTGATCCGAGTGCTGGATTCGGAGATGCGTCTTCGGATTTTGCTGCTGCTGCACGATTCACAGCGCGCGGTCCATGAGTTGGTGGGAATTTTGGGGAAGTCGCAGCCGCTGGTGTCGCAGCATTTGCGGGTGCTTCGCGACGAAGGCCTCGTCGCCGCCAAACGCTGCGGCCGCGAAGTCGCCTACGAACTTGCCAACCCCACCGTGATCCGGATTATCCACGCGCTCGTAGACCATGCCTGCGAGTTCTACGCGCCGGCCGCTGACACAACCCGGCGCACGTCGGTGCCGGGCCAGGACTAGCCCGAATCAGCACTAGGCAAGATCCGGCTAGGCCTCGTCCCAGCCGAGTGCCATCCCCGGCTAAGCTGGCCCGGTATGAACCGCCCACACAGCACGCGTCCGGTCCCGAAGCTTGGCCCGAGGATGACTAAGCAGCGCGCGGCGGTCGTCGATACGCTGCGTGGCTTAGACAAATTCGCCTCCGCACAGACCATCCACGAGATCCTCACCGACAACGGCGAATCCGTCGGCCTGACCACTGTCTACCGCACGCTGCAATCACTCGCGGAGGTCGACGCGGTGGACGTGCTTTACTCCCCCGAAGGCGAAACGCTCTACCGCGACTGTCTCGCCGACCACCACCACCATCACCTGCTGTGCTCCAAATGCGGGCGCAGCGAGGAAATCGAAGGCGGCCCGGTAGAAAGATGGGCCGAGGTGATGGCGAAGCACTACGGCTACGAACTCGTCGGCCACGACGCCGAAATCTACGGCGTGTGCCGCGACTGCCAGGCCAAACGCTAGCTATCGAACTTATCTACCGCGCCGCCAAAGCGCCGGTCGCGCTTCGCGTACTCCAGCACCGCGTCCCACAGGTCCTGCTTAGTAAAGTCCGGGAACAGCACGTCCTGGTACACCATCTCCGCGTAGGCCGACTGCCACAGCAGGAAGTTTGAGGTGCGCTGCTCCCCCGACGGGCGCAAGAACAGGTCCACGTCCGGCATGTCGGCGCGATACAGGTAGCGCTGGATGGTTTTTTCGTCGACGTGGCGCACGTTGTCGTCGATAAGCGCCTGCACTGCGTCGGTGAGCTCGGCGCGACCGCCATAATTCACGCACATCGCAAGGGTGAGCCCCGTGTTGTGCTTCGTGAGCTCCTCAGCGACCTCAAGCTCCTCAATCACGCTGCCCCACAGTTTCGGGCGGCGCCCACACCACACCACGCGCACGTTCTTCTCATGCAACTCGTCGCGCTGACGGCGCAGCACATCGCGGGTGAAGTTCATCAAAAAATGCACCTCGGAAGGGCTGCGCTTCCAATTCTCCGTAGAAAACGCGTACGCGGACAGCCACTCCACCCCACCAAGTTCGATGCAGGCGTCGACGGCGTCCATGAGCTTCTCCTCGCCCACCTTGTGCCCCTCGGTGCGCTTGAGGCCCCGTTGCTGCGCCCAGCGGCCGTTGCCGTCCATCACCAGTGCGATGTGTTTCGGGATGAACTTCTTGTCAATCTTCGGTGCGCCCATGGGCGTTAATTATGCCTGCTCCATGATCTTCAGACTCTTCAGCCCGGCCTCAAGGTTGTGCTGCACGTGTGCCACGGTCGCGCGGTGAATCTGCGCAACGCGTATCGACGACACCCCGTAGCCTCCCCGCAACAACCACATATCGTGCAGCGTCTCCGGATCCACATCCATCGAGCCGGTGGGCCGGCAGTTGTTACACACCGCCCCGCCGACGGTGGCGTTAAACGCCTTGTGCGGGCCTGGCGCCTGGCAGTTCGCGCAGTTAAACAGGCTTAAACCCCAGCCGGCGTGCTCGGTGGCCTTGAGCACGAACGCGTCGAGCACCAGCGTCGGATGCTGGTCGGTCTGCAGGTTGGTCAGCGCCTCCTGCACGAGCGCGAACAGTTCCGGATCACCCTGGTCGTAGGAGAGCTTCTCGGCGACCTCCATGACGGCGCAGGCGGCGGCGTAGCGGTCGAAGTCGTCGATAATGCGGGCGCCGAAGTAGGTGACGGTGTCGGCGCCGGTGATCGTCGATAAGCCTCTGCCCGGATAGACCTGCACATCCACATCCACGAACGGCTGCAGGCGCGAGCCGAAGCGGCTTTTCACCTTGCGCACGCCCTTCGCCACCCCGCGCACCAGGCCGTGGTTGCGGGTCAGCAGGACGATCACGCGATCCGCCTCACCGAAATCGTAAGTGCGCACCACAAAGGCGCGATCGCGCCACGACGGCCTAGAAGCCAAGCCGGCCCAACGCCTTCGGATCCTGCTGCCAGTTCTTCAGGATTTTCACGCGCACATCCAAGTAGATGTTCTGGCCAACCAGGTCGATGATCTGCTTGCGCGCACGGTGCACAATGCCGCTTAAGCGCCGCCCGTCCGGGCCTTCGATGATGCGCTTTTGGCCCGGGCGCTCCAGATACAGCACCGCGTAGATCATGGTGCGCTCCGGGTTGTTCGGGTCCGGGTGCATTTCGTCGATTTGGACGGCGACGGAGTGCGGGAGCTCGTCGCGAAGACCGCGCAGCGCCTCCTCACGGATCAACTCGGCGATACGCGTCTCCACATCCTCGTCCGTGGTGTGGCCCTCCGGGTAGAACCGCGGACCCTCCGGCAGATGCTCGATCAGGATGTCCAGCAGCGTGTCCGTCTGCACACCTGCGGTTGCGGAGACCGGCACGACCTCGCAGTCGGGGCCGAGCATGTCGTGCAGTTCGAGCAGGCGCTCGCCGACGGTGTCCTTGCCGGTCTTGTCCAGTTTGGTCACGATGCCCACGATCGGCGTGTTCGGCTTCGTTTTGCGGATCTCCTCGAGGATGAAGCGGTCGCCGGGTCCGATCTTCTCGTCCGCCGGCACGGTAAAGCCGATCACGTCGACGTCCGCGAACGTGTCCTTGACAATGTCGTTGAGGCGCTCGCCCAGCAGCGTGCGCGGGCGGTGAATCCCCGGCGTGTCCACCACAATGACCTGCGCGCCGTCGCGGTTGATCACGCCGCGGATCGGGTGGCGCGTGGTTTCCGGCTGGTCGGCCATGATGGCGATCTTCTCCCCCACCAGCGCGTTGGTCAGCGTGGACTTGCCGGTGTTCGGCCGCCCGACGAAGCTGACAAAGCCCGACTTGAACCCTTCCGGCGTGTTTGTGAAACCGCCGTCAGCGATCGCGTCTTCTGGCAGGTTGTCCGGGAAATCAATCATGGTGCGCATCCTACCGTTGTGGATAACTTTTTCGGTGGTGTGGGAGTTATCCACAGATTTTTTGTGGGGTCTTGTGGGGGTTGCGGTGGGTTTCTAGCGTCGGGTGCATGGATTTTTTGGAGTTTTGTCAAGCGGGCGTGGGGATGCTCGCGGGGTTTTCTCGGGAGGCCGCAGTTGCAGCTGGCTTATCGACGACACGAGCGCGCGACCTCGCCCGCGTCTTCGACACGTACTATGGCCCGACCAAGTTCACCCGCAAGCAGGCTGATGCGCTGGCGTTGGCGGAGGGGTTGCCGATCGACCAGTTGGTGCTCATCGAGAAGAAGTTGGTTGCGGTGGCGTCGGCGGCTGAGCGGTGGCGCATCCGGTTGGATCTGGTGCGGCATCGTGGTTCGTTTCGCTCGCTGTCGAAGCGCATCAGCAGGCTTATCGACGTCCCCGTGACCGCCCCCAAACCCTCCTGCCGGTTCACGCGCTCGCGTGAGGGCATGCGTACCATGACGCTGACGTACAACGAGCGCGATCTGGCCGACTTGGAGCACACGCTGCGTTCCATGATCGATGAGGTTCGGCCGGCTGCGGAGCAGATGGCCGGCTCACTGTTCCGCCTGTTGCGCGAGGGCGGCGGGGTGCCGCGCGCGGCGCTGAGGCCGATGATTTTGGTGCCGATCCAGGCCTACACCCGCATCATGGACGGCTGCGGCGACGACGTCGAACTTGTACTTACCGACGGCACCACGATGACCGGCGCCGAGTTTCTCACCCGTGAGTTCGGCGACGTGCTCGAGGTGGCCGCCTTCCACCCGCAGAAAGGTGCGGTGAACCTGTACCGGACGCAGCGGCTGGCGAATGGGAAGCAGCGGACGATGTCGAAGTTGATGTCGCCACGTTGCGCCTTCCCCGACTGCCGGCATTCCGCCGAAACCACCCAAACCCACCACATGCACGCCTGGAAGCACGGCGGGATGACCAACATGGACAACCTGGCGCAACTGTGCGCCTACCACAACGGAGTCAACGACGACGACCGGTGGCGGGCGATCCGCGGGCACATCGACAACCCGAACGGGCGCATCTGCTGGATCGCACCCAACGGGACCGAAGTGCCGACCGTGACGGGGGCGATGGAGCTGCTGTTCGACTGATCGATTCACCCGGCCCCGAAAACGCAGCAAATACAAAACCCGCCCGGGTGAGCGGGTGACGCGGTGTGCCTGAAACCGGTTAGAGGGCTTCGACCTCGAACTGGAGTTGCGGGTTGGCGTAAAACTCCTGGGCCTCGACGAGCTGGAGTTCGTTGGTCTCGGCCTCGAAGGTGAGGCGCAGCATGTCGTAGACCGAGGAGGCGGTCTTTGCCAACGCGTCCTTTGCGTCGTGGCTGCGCACGTAGTGGCCGGTAAACAGCGCTGCGGTGACGTCACCGGAGCCGTTGCGCTTAAACGGCAGGCGCGGGGTGCGCACGATCCACTTGCCGTTGTCGTCCACGGCGATCATCTCGATCGCATCCTCGGGCGTTTCGGGACGCTCCACCGAAGTCACCAGCACGGTCGACGGGCCCATCTCACGGGCCGCATCCACGGCGGCAAGGGTCGAATCCAGGTCGGTGACGTCGCGCTCGGTGAGGTAGCCCAACTCGAACTGGTTCGGCGTAATGATGTCCGCCACCGGCACGATCGTCGAGCGGAACAGCGGCGGGATCGTATCCGCCACGAAGCAGCCCGACTTCGCCGAACCCATCACCGGATCGCACGCATAGAGCGCATCCGGGTTTTCAGCCTTGATGTCGCGCACGGTGCCGACGATCACGTCGGCGATTTCCGGGGAGGCCTGGTAGCCGGTGAGGATGGCGTCGATAAGCGGGAACGCATTGCGGTCGCGGATGCCCTTGAGCACCGCCGCAACGTCGGCGGCCGGAATGATCGGCCCCTCCCACGCACCGTAACCCGTGTGATTGGAGTAGTTTACCGTGTACACCGGCCACACCTCGTGGCCGATGCGCTGCAAAGGAAAGACCGCCGCCGAGTTGCCAACATGGCCAAACGCGACGGCGGACTGGATCGAGAGAATATTGCTCATACGAGCATTTTAGAGCTCCGGCGACACCAGAATCTTCACTGCGGTCTCGTTGCGGTTAATCAGGGTGTCGAAGCCCTCGTCAACAACACCGTCGAAACCGATCTTGCCGGTGATAAACGGCTTCAGATCAATCTTGCCGGACTCCACCAACTTGATGGTCTGCGGGTGATCGTGGGCGTAGCCGATGATGCCGCGGATGGTCAGTTCCTTCATCACGAGCGCGTGGATGTCCAGCTCGGCCTTCTTCGACCAGATGGACTCGACGACCAGGGTGCCCTTGAGCTTCAGGCAGTCGATCAGCTGGTCGAGCACAACGTTGACGGAGGTGCACTCGAATGCGACGTCGACGCCCTTGCCGTCGGTGATCTTTTCGATCTCTGCCTTGAGGTCGGTTGCGCTCGGGTCGATCGCGTAGTCTGCGACACCTGCGTCGAGCGCCTTCTGGCGACGCAGCTCGGAGAGCTCGGAGACGATGACGGTCAGGCCGTATGCCTTCGCCACAGCTGCGGTGAGCACACCGATCGGGCCGGCGCCACCAATGAGGGCGACGTCGCCTTCCTTCGCCTCAGACGCAACGAACGCGTGGTGGGCGACGGACAGCGGCTCGATGAGCGCAGCCTCGTCGAGCGGAACATCGTTGGAAATCGGGTGAACCCAGCGACGCTGCACAGCGATCTTCTCGGAGAGGCCGCCGCCACCACCTGCGAGGCCGATGAAGTTCACGTCCGGGTGGAGGTTGTACGGGCCCGGCTCCTTCGGGTCGACGTCGTCCGGCAGAACGTACGGCTCGACGACAACGTGCTGGCCGACCTCGAGGTCGTCGACACCCTCGCCGAGCGCCGAAACAACGCCGGAGAACTCGTGGCCGAGGGTGATCGGCGGCTCCTCACCGGTGATGGGGTGCGGATGGCCAGGCTTCGGGCAGAAGATCGGGCCTTCGAGGTACTCGTGCAGGTCAGTGCCGCAGATGCCGCACCAGGCGACGTCGATGAGCACCTCTCCCTTGCCTGCAACCGGGGCGTCGATTTCCTCGACGCGGATGTCCTTCTGGCCGTAGTAGCGAACTGCTCGCATGGTGGAACTCCTTTCGGTTGGTTACAGGTGCTACGATACCCCGTTTTCGGGTTCCTCGCCGACGGCGACGAGGACGGTCCGGGTCTTGATACGCCCGCGTCGGTCGCGGCCGCCTTCTGCGGTGTAGCGGATGCCGTCGCGCAGGATGGAGGCGCCGGGAAGGGGCACGCGGCCGAGTTCGTACGACAGCAGGCCGGCGACGGTGTCCACATTGTCGACGACCTCCTCCGAGTACTCCAGCGTGTAGTCGAGGTGGTCGGCGAGGTAGTGCACGAGGTCGTCGAGAGGCAGGCGCGCTTGGACGCGGAAGACGCGCTCGTCGATTTCTTCGATGGGGGCTTCTTCATCCTCGTCGTATTCGTCGGTGATCTCGCCGACGATTTCTTCAAGCAGGTCTTCCATGGTGAGCAGGCCTGCGACGTTGCCGAACTCGTCGATAACCACCGCGATGTGGGTGTTCTGCTGCTGCATCGCGCGCAACAGCAGGTCGAGCGGCTTGGAGTCCGGGATGAACATCGGTTGGCGCATCAACTCGGTCAGTGGCGTGTTCGGGTCGACGGGCGCGCCGCGGTCGGTGAACATGTCTTTGAGGTAGGCGACGCCGATGATTTCGTCGACGTTTTCGCCGATGACGGGCACGCGCGAGTGGCCGGAGCGCACCATGAGTGCGGTGGCTTGGCGGGCGAGTTTTTCGCCTTCGATCCACACCATTTCGGGTCGCGGAACCATGACTTGGCGTGCGGTGGTGGAGGCGAGGTCGAAGATGTTTTGGATCATGCGGCCTTCGGTGGTTTCCACCACGCCTTTTTCTTGGGCAACTTCGACCATTTCGCGCAGTTCGATTTCGGTGGCGTATGGCCCGTTGCGGAAGTCTTCGCCTGGGTGGAACAGGTTGCCGATCCAGATGAGCAGTTTCGCCACTGGTCCGAGCACGGTGTGGAAGATGTGCAGGCCTTGGGCGGCTTTGAGCGAGATGGTGTACGGGTTACGTTTGCCGGCGGTGCGTGCGAACACGCCGATGATGGAAAATTGCAGCAGCGTGACGACGATTACCGCCACCGCAATCGCCCACGCATCTGACGCGATGACGTCCATGGCCAGCATCGCCGCTGAGACTGCCGCCATGACGTCTAAGACGGTGCGCAGCAGCACGAGGGTGTTGATGTGATTCGCGCGATTATCGACGACGCGCAGCAACGCATCTGCACCCGGCGTCTCATCCTTGACCATGCCTTCCACGCGGGCACGCGAGATGGGTGCCAGGGCGGATTCGACGGAGCCGAGCAGGCCGGAGAGCAGTAGCGCAACGACGGTGATCGTTGCGAAGGTGATGGTCAGTGTCACTCGGCGCCCTTCATCAGCTTGTCGAGCTCGTCGCGGTCAGCGGCGGACGGGAAGGCGTGTGGGCCGGTCGGCTTCGGCTGGTATGCCACCCCGCGACGGGCCAGGTCGTCGTACCAGTCGGCGAGGATCTCGTTTTGCAGCGCGAACATTTCACGCTCATCCTTCGGCTCGATGTGGTCGTAGCCGAGCAGGTGCAGCACGCCGTGGACGGTCAGCAGTGCCATTTCGTGGGCGAGGTCGTGGCCGGCCATCTCGGCCTGTTTGCGGTCGTAGGCCGGGCACAGGATGATGTCGCCGAGCATCGCAGGTCCCGGCATGTCGGCGTCGGGCCGTCCCCCACCCGGGGTGAGTTCGTCCATGGGGAAGCTCATCACGTCGGTGGGGCCGTCGAGGTCCATCCAGCGGACGTGGAGGTCGGCCATGGTGGCTTCGTCGACAAGCGTGATGGTTGCTTCGGTGTCGGGGTGGACGTCCATGGTGCGTAGGGCGTAGGAGGCGACGTCGATAAGCATTTGCTCGTTGACTTCCGCCTCGCCGGACTCGTTTAAGACTTCAATGCTCACTGCGCTGCCTCCGCTTCGCGCTCTGCTTCAATCTTCTGCTGCCGCTTTTCGTAGCGCAGCGCGTTCTGGGCATCGTGGTGGTCATAGGCGGCCACGATGCGGGAAATCAGGTGGTGGCGCACAACGTCGTCGGCGCGCATCTCCTGGAAGGAAATGTCGGGGATGTCGCTCAGGATGCGACGCGCCACGCGCAGGCCCGAAACGGTGCCGCGCGGCAGATCCACCTGAGAGGTGTCACCCGTGACCACCATCTTCGAACCAAACCCGAGGCGGGTGAGGAACATCTTCATCTGCGCCCCGGTGGTGTTCTGGGCCTCGTCGAGGATGACAAACGCGTCCGACAGGGTGCGCCCGCGCATGTAGGCCAGGGGCGCGACCTCGATGATGCCGGCTTCGATGAGTTTCGGGATGGCCTCTGGGTCCATCATGTCGCGCAGCGAGTCGTACAGCGGGCGCAGGTACGGGTCGATCTTGTCGGAAAGCGTACCGGGCAAAAAGCCGAGTTTCTCGCCGGCTTCCACGGCGGGGCGCGTCAGGATGATGCGTTTGACCTGCTTGTTCTGCAGCGCCTGCACCGCCTTCGCCACCGCAAGGTACGTCTTGCCGGAGCCGGCAGGCCCGATACCGAAGGTGATCGTGTTCTCGTCGATCGCATCCACATAGCGGCGCTGACCGGCAGTCTTCGGGCGGATAACCTTGCCGCGCCGCGCAATGATCTCCTCGCCGAGGATGTCCGCGACCGAGCCGGGGGCTTCCATCTCCATGAGTTTCACCGCCTCCACGACGGTGTCAGGGCGAAGCGGCACGCCGCGTCGCGCCATGGACTCCAGCTCCTCCACCACGCGCAGCGCGTGCGCCACGTGGGCGGCCGTGCCGCGCACCGACAAGGTGGTGCCGCGGGCGTGGAAACTCACGTCCAGATAGCGGTCCAGCAGTTGGAGGTTGTTGTCGTTGATGCCGAGAACGGATTGTGCGTACGCCGAGTCGAGTTCGACCTTGCGCGTCACCATTTCTTCCATGTGCGTTTACCCTACCAGCGGTTTGTCAGCGCGCCGATCGCGCTGAGCGCCGCGAACGCGGCCGTTGCGGTGCGCAGGACTTCGGGGCCGAGTTTCACGGCGTCCGCGCCGAGCAGTTCGAGTTCGTCTTGCCCGATGCCGCCTTCGGGGCCAACGATAAGCCAGACGTCCTCGCCGAAGGTGACCTCACGCAGCGGCACGGTGGCGTCCTCATGGAGTACAAGCGCGTGACCCTCGTTCCTCGGGTCACGGAGGAGATCGGACAACTGGTTCGTGGTCACCGGCTCGTGGATCTGCGGCACCCACGCGCGGCGCGCCTGCTTCGCGCTCGCCAGCGCTTGCGAGCGCCACTTCTCCACCTGCTTCGCCTGCTTGTTCGCCGGCCAGCGCGCAATGGTGCGGTGCGAAATCCACGGCACGATCGCATCCGCGCCGCCTTGGACAGCGAGGTCGACGGCAAGTTCCGCACGCTCGCTTTTCGGGATCGCCTGCACAACCGTCACGCGCGGCGTGGGACGCTCCACGAACTCATGCTTATCGACGACCCCCTCAACCCTTGAGGCATCCACCCGCGTGACGGTGACTTCGGCCTGGTTGCCGGCGCCGTCGAAAAGCATGATGCGCTCCCCCGGCTGGATGCGCTTAACGTGGGCGTGTTTGGCCTCGGGGCCTTCGATGATGCCGGAGGTGGGGTCGTCGCTAAGAAAATAGGGCAGGCTCATCGGCGGAAACGATCACGCATCCGGGAGAAGAAACCATCGCCGTGCTCGCCGCCCTCGGAGTGGACCTGAGGGTTTTCGGGGTGGCCGGCGCGCAGGTCTTCGAGCGCGGCGCGTTCCTCGTTGGACAGCGCGGTGGGCACGGTGACCTCGATGTGCGCGATCATGTCGCCGGCACCTTCGGCGCGCAGGCGCGGCATGCCCTCGCCGGAAAGCACGACGCGGTCGTCCGGCTGGGTGCCGGCGGGCACTTCGATGCGGGTCTCGTCGCCCGTGAGGTGTTCCACAGTGAGTTCGGTGCCCAGCGCCGCGTCATACATGGGCACAGTCAGGCGCAGGTGCAAGTCGTTGTTGTCGCGCACGAACACCGGGTGCGGCTCGACGTGCACCTCGACGTACAGGTCGCCGGCGGGACCGCCGCCGTGGCCGACCTCGCCCTGGTCCGCCATGCGGATGCGCATGCCGTTATTAATGCCGGCCGGGATGTTGACCACCAGGTCGCGGGAAGCACGCACGCGGCCGTCGCCGGCACACTGGGCGCACGGGTCGGTGATCACTTCGCCGAAGCCGTGGCACTTGGGGCACTCGCGGGTGGTCATCACATTGCCCAGGAAAGACTGCTGCATCTCCTGGACCGCGCCGTGGCCCTGGCACACGTCACAGGTGACCGGCTTAGCCCCTGACTTAGAGCCGGAGCCGTGGCACTTGTCGCACAGCACCGCCGTATCGACGGTGACGTCCTGCTTCACGCCCGTGAACGCCTCCGCGAGCGTGATCGAGGTGCGCAGGAGCGCGTCGTTGCCCGGCTGCACGCGCGAGCGCGGCTGGCGAGCACCACCACCGCCGCCGAAGAACGCCTCGAAGATATCGCCGAGGCCACCTCCGCCAAAACCGGCGCCGCCCATGCCGCCGCCGGCCTCCATCGGGTCGCCGCCACGGTCCACGATGGAACGCTTCTGCGGATCCAGCAGCACCTCTTGCGCTGCCGCGATCTCCGCGAACTTCTCGGCAGCTTCCTCGGACGGGTTCACGTCCGGGTGGTATTTGCGTGCGAGCTTGCGGTACGCCCGTTTAATTTCCTGCTCGGTGGCGTCCTTGTCCACGCCGAGGATGCCGTAGTAATCGCGAGCCATATCTTCCCTTCTATTCACCCCGCAGTGTGCGGCTGATGTAACGAGCCACGGTGGCAACCTTCTGCATGGTACCGGGGTAGTCCATGTGGGTTGGACCGACTACCCCGAGGCCGCCGAGTGCTGCATCGCCTGCCCCGTACGCTGTTGTAACAATTGAGGCGCTGGATAATTCCTCGTCTTCGTTTTCGCGGCCGATGCGCACGGAGACACGTTCGAGTTCTTGGGCGCCGGCGAGCAGTTTCAGTACGACAACTTGCTGCTCGAGGGCGTCGATGACGTCCTGGAGGCCGCCGGAGGGCACGAGCAGGTTTGAGGAGCCTGCGATGATGAGGCGGTCGGGGGCGGCGTCGACAAGTGTGGTGATGAGCACTTCGGCGGCGCGCGTGGTGGGTTCGGTCAGGTGCGGCGGGGCGCTGACCGCCACGCCGGCGAGTGAGGCGGAGGCGTCGCGCATGTTCTTGCCCACAAGTGCGTCGTTGAGGATGTCGCGAAGGATGCGCACGCCGTCGTCGCCAATTGGCGCGGCGAGATCAACGTTGCGTTGGTCGACGCGGCCGGCGTCGGTGATCAGCACGAGCAGCAGGCGCGTTGGTGTGAGTTCGACAACCTCACAGTGTTTCACGCGCGAGGCGGACAGGTTCGGCAGTTGCACCACGGCGGCTTGGTGGGTCAGTTGAGAGAGCAGTTGCACGGAGCGGCGTAGCACGTCTTCGAGGTCCACCCCGTCTTCGAGGAAGTCCAAAATCGCGTGGCGCTCGGCGGCGGACAGTGGCTTAACGTCGTGGAGCGCATCCACGAACTTGCGGTAGCCGGCCTCGGTGGGGATGCGCCCGGACGAGGCGTGCGTCTGCGAGATGTAGCCCTGCTGCTCAAGCACCGCCATGTCGTTGCGGATCGTGGCCGACGACACCCCCATGTTGTGCCGTTCCACCAGCGCTTTGGAGCCGACGGGTTCTTGGCTGGCGATGTAGTCCGCCACGATCGCCCGCAGCACCTTTTGGCGCCGCTCGTCTGCTGCGCTCATGATCGCCTCCTTACTCGGCTGCCAGGATATCGGTGATGATGCCGTCTGCAAGCAGTCTGCCGGTATCCGTCACGCGCAAGCGCTCTCCCCGCTCTAGAAGCCCCGCGCGCACATGCTTATCGACGACACCACGCGCCCGCTCCCCAACCCACTCGGCCGGAATCCCCTCACGCAGGCGAAGCCCCAGCATGATCGCCTCGGTGTGGGCCTCGTCGGGCGTGATGGTTTCGGTGTCCTGGATGGGCAGGGTGTCGTCGTGAAGCAGTTGTGCGTAGCGCTCGGGGCGCTTGACGTTGAAGAAGCGCTTCCCGTCGACGAAGCTGTGCGCGCCGGGGCCTGCGCCCCACCAATTCTGGTTGTGCCAGTAGATGAGGTTGTGGCGACACTCGCCGCCGGGTTTGGCCCAGTTGGAGACCTCGTACCAGTCGTATCCGTTGCCCTCCAGCGTTGCGGCGATGATCTCGTAGCGGTCCGCGTAGACGTCCTCTTGCGGTGCGGGCAGTTCGCCGCGGCGGATCTTGCGCGCCATGGCGGTGCCGTCTTCCACGATCAGTGAATAGGCGCTGACGTGGTCGACGCCGGTTGCAAGGATGGCATCCAGGGTGCGGCGCACATCGTCGTCGGTTTCGGTGGGCGTGCCGTAGATCATGTCCAGGTTCACGTGCTCGAAGCCTGCGGAAAGGGCCTCGCGTGCGGCGGCGACGGCGCGGCCCGGGGTGTGCTGGCGGTCTAGGACTTTCAACACCGGCGTGGAGGCGGACTGCATGCCGAGCGAGACGCGGGTAAAGCCGGCATCGCGCAGGCCCGCGAAGTAGTCGGGGCTAGTGGATTCCGGGTTGGACTCGGTGGTGATTTCCGCGCCTGCCGCAATACCGAACGTGTTGCGGATGGCGTCCAGGATGCGGCCCAGCCCGTCCGCGCCGAGCAGGGACGGGGTGCCGCCGCCGATGAACACGGTCTGGGCTTGAGGCAGCCCCCGGGCAGCCGCGAGTTCGAGTTCACGCTCGAGGGCGTCGAGGTACTGCGCGTGCGAGGAATCCACCTCGGTGGGCGTATACGTGTTGAAGTCGCAGTAGCCACAGCGCGTCGCACAAAACGGCACGTGGATGTACACGCCGAAGGAATCCATCACGGAACCCCCACCTAAGCCCCGCGCAGAGAACGCTTCGCCGCCACCTTCGCCACAATGCGGTCGATGCGGGCGCGCTCCTCCAAAAACTCCGGCGGGTTGGATCCGCGCATCGTGCGCACGAACGCCGGGTGGTCCAGGCAGACGGTTTCAATCCAGCCGATCACGGCTTCTTCGACGATCTCGCCGACGCGTGCGTACAGGTGCGGCAGCGAGACCACACCGAGTTCGCGGGCAACCATGTCAGTTTGCTCGAGCGTGAACGAGACGATCTCCTCCAAGTGCTGCACCACCAGTTCGGTGCGGCCGACGAGTGCGTCGTGCATCGTCTGCACCGAAAATGGTGCTTGCAGCGGGAAGAGGTCTTTGAGGCCGGCGGCGTCGAGAAGTTCAGGCTGCGGGATGCGCTCCTCCGGGCGCACCCCCACCGACAAGTAGCCGGCGGCGCGGCCAGACGTTAAAGCTTGGCGCAGGCCGATTAACTCGGCGACGATGCGGCGGGCGTCCTGGCGGGCGTCGTCGACAATCTCCTCGAACTCTGCCAGGCAATCTTCAGTGAGCTCACCGTCATAGTCCGCAATCGACTCGGCGACGTGCTCGATGTACTCCGCAACCTCGTCGCCGATGTTGTAAATCTCCTGGGTAAGTTCACGGTGACGCAGCACGGCTGCAGTTTTGTGCACGGCGTGAACCCCCTTAAAACGGACTGTGGAAGTGACAAAGTGGGATGCTATGTCACAGCGTGAGCCGATGAGGTTAGGCGCGCCGTTAACGCTGATACAGCTTGTCGATGTCCTCCTGGAAACGCTGGAACACCACATTGCGCTTCACCTTCATCGTCGGCGTCATCTCGTCGTGCTGCTCCGACAAGTCGCGGTCGAGGATGCGGAACTTCTTAATCGCCTCCGCACGCGAGACGGTCGCGTTTGCCATGTTCACCGCGTCTTGCACCTCGGCGCGCAACGCCGGGTCCTGCGCCAGATCCGACACCTTCTTGTTCGCCGGAATGTTGTGGTTCGCCTTCCAACGCTTCAGTTCCTCCTCGTCGAGGGTGACCAAAACGCCGACGAACGGTTTGCCGTCGCCGACCACCAACGCGTTAGAGATCAGCGGGTCCTGGCGGATAATCTCCTCCATCGGTCCCGGGGAGATGTTCTTGCCGCCGGCGGTGACGATGAGGTCCTTCTTGCGGCCGGTGATGGACACGAAGCCGTCTTCGTCGACCTCGCCAAGATCGCCGGTGTTGAACCAGCCGTCCGTGAGCGCTTCCTCGGTCGCGGCCGGGTTGCGCCAGTACTTGGAGAACACGCCGGGGCCTTTAAATTCGATCTCGCCGTCGTCGTTAATCCGCACCGAATAGCCGTTGACAGGGCGCCCGACGGTGCCGATCTTGTTGCTGTGCGCGTTGTTCACACACGCCGCAGCGCACGTTTCGGTCAGCCCGTAGCCTTCGTAGATCGGCACGCCCATGCCGCGGAAGAAGTGCGACAGGTCCGCGCTCATCGCCGACCCGCCGGTGATGCCGTACCAGACGGAACCACCCATGGCCTCCTTGATCTTGGCGTAGACCAGTTTGTCGTAGAGCTTCACCTTCGCCTTTTGCACGCGCGACGGGCCGTCCGGCGTATCCAGCGCCTTGGAGTACTCAATCGCGGCCTTTTCGGCCTCCAAGAAGACACGTTTGCCAATCGCGGAGCCATCCGCGGCCTTGTTGTAGGCACCCTCACGCACCTTTTCAAACACGCGCGGCACGCCGATGACCAGGTTGGGGCGTGCGCGCTGCAGCTCCACGGTCAACGTCGAAGTATCCGACCAGTGCGACTGGGTAGCGCCCGAAATCGTCCACGCCAGCGCCACCGCGCGCGCAAGCACGTGCGCCAGCGGCAAAAACGTCACCATGCGCTGGCCAGGGAAGGACACGGAGCCGATTTCGTTTTCCAGCAGCGCCCACGCCTGGTACGCCCAGTTACCGTGGGTGATCTCCACACCTTTGGGGCGGCCGGTGGTGCCGGAGGTATACACGATGGAGCCCAGATCGGGGTGGCGGGTGGCGGCAACGCGGTCGTCGATAAGCGACTGCTCCACCTCGCGGCCCTCAAACTTGATCTGCTCCACGGCGGCCGAGTTGAACTCGTAGATGCGCTGCAACTGCGAGGTCGAGTCGGCCATGCGCGGGGTGCCGTCCTCGCCGAGGAGGAACGGGCTCATAAGCATGGTGTGGTCGCGCGTTTCCGTGAACGCGATTTTCGCGCCGGAGTCCTCGAGGATCCACTGGATTTGGTGCATCGAGGACGACGGGTAGATTGGCACGGATGCGGCGCCGGCGGCCCAGATGGCGAAGTCGAGCAGCGCCCACTCGTAGCGCGTGCTGGACAGGATGGCCACGCGGTCGCCGGGCTCGATACCTGCGGCAATCAGCCCCTTGGCCACGTCGTAGACTTCTTGCAGGAACTCCCCTGCCGTGACCGAGATCCATTCGTAGTTGCGGGGCCGCGAGAACAGCACGAGGTGCGGGTGCTTCTCGCACATTTCGATGAGTCGGCTCAGGCACGTCTCCGTGTCGTTGAGGGTGAATCCAAGTTCCGTCGTGTGAGAAGTCGATGGCATGGTGCCCAACATTACCGACGTTTTGGCAGAATGCGGAAGCGTGACCAACGTGGAACTGCTGCACGCCCTTGCCGAGTCCTATGGCTTTGGCACCTCCTATCGCGCGACTGACGGCCGGATGGTGTCGCCGCCGCCGGAGTCGTTTGTGGCGTTGTTGCGGGCGTTGGGACTCTCGCTTGACGACGACCCCACCGACGAGGAACTCCACTTCCACCTCGATGCCCGGCGCGAACACTGGGCGACGCGCCCCTTGCCGCCGACGGTGGTGGCCACCGAGGGACACGAGAAGCACTTCAACGTGCACGTGCACGACGGGCATCCGGCGCACTGTTGGATCCGGATGGAGGATGGTTCCTCGCGGGATTGTTACCAGGATGAGAATTGGGCGCCGCCGTTTACGGCTTCAGATGGTGTGGTGTGGGGTGAGGCGACGTTCCATACGCCCGGGGATCTGCCGCCGGGCTGGCACGAGCTGCACTTGGAGTCGGACAATTTTGATGCGGTGTGCACGTTGCTCGTGGTGCCCGATTGCTTGTCGACGAACTCCCGAGTCGTCCAACACCCTGTCTGGGGTGTGATGGCGCAGTTGTATTCGGTGCGCTCTGCGTCCTCGTGGGGGTTGGGCGATTTTGGGGACCTGGCGTTGTTGGCGGAGACGGTTGCCGCGCAGGGGGCCGATTATCTGCTGATCAACCCGGTGCACGCCGCCCAGCCGGTGCCGCCGGTGGAGGATTCGCCATATTTGCCCACCTCGCGTCGGTTTATTAACCCGCTCTACATCGCGGTGGAGCAGGTGCCGGAGTTCGAGCTGGTGGATAGTGATTTGCGTGCGGCGATCGCCGAGTTGGCCGCGCCGCTGAAGGACCTGAACACTTCGCCAGCGCCACTGGATCGCAACCGTGTGTTCGCCGCGAAGTTGGCGGCGCTGCGCGAGCTGTTCTGGGCCTCGCAGGCCGATGCCGCGCGCACCCACGACTTTGAGCTGTTCTGTCTGGACGAGGGCGAGGGCCTGCGCGAGTTTGCCACCTGGTGCGCCGCGCAAGCCGCCGAGTCGGAGCATCACTCGGATCATCACTCGCGGCACGCCGGCGGCGACATCGAGGACCTCGTGCAGTTCTACATGTGGCTACAGTTCATCGCCGACGAGCAACTGCGCCTCGCCCAGGAGCGCGCGACAGCGGCCGGGATGTCGATCGGCATCATGACGGACCTTGCGGTGGGCATCCACCCTGGCGGCGCGGACGCGGCGACACTGCGCGAGGTGTTGGTGTCCGATGCGTCGGTGGGAGCTCCCCCGGACCAGTACTCGCAAAAAGGCCAAGACTGGTCGCAGCCGCCGTGGAACCCGCAGCAACTCGCCGAGTCCGGCTACGGGCCGTGGCGCGACCTGCTGCGCACAGCGCTGCGCCACAGTGGCGGCATCCGCGTCGACCACGTGCTCGGACTGTTCCGCCTGTTTTGGGTGCCACGCGCTGGCACACCCGCTGGCGGGGTGTACATGAACTACGACTTTGAGGCCATGGTGGGCACCCTCGTGTTGGAGGCGCAGCGCGCCGGGGCAGTCGTCGTCGGCGAGGACTTAGGCACGTTCGAGCCGTGGGTGCAGGACTTCCTTCGCGACAAGGGCATTTTGGGCACCTCGGTGCTGTGGTTCGAATCCATCCCGCCGGGCGTGCCGCGCCCCTCGCAGCAGTACCGCCACCTGGCGCTTACGGCTGTGGGCACGCACGACCTGCCGCCCACCGCTGGCTACCTCAAGGGTGCACACAACGAATTGCGCCATGAGCTCGGGCTTGTCGACGACCCCGTGGAGCACCTCAACGCCACCGACCGCACCTGGATCGACCAGGTGCTGTCACTCGCGAAGGAGGAAGGTGCGCTGACCTGCGCCGGGGACACTGACGCACTGATCACGGGACTGACGCGCTTCGTCGCCTCCACCCCATCGGCGATGACGTGTACGAACCTGGTGGACATGGTTGGCGACGAGCGCATTCAAAACCAGCCCGGCACCAACGGCGAGCAGTACACCAACTGGCGCATGCCACTTTGCGACGCCACCGGCACCCCCGTGCTCATCGAACACCTACCGGAGATGGAGTTGTTTAAGGCGGTGGCGGAGGCGTCGATACGCAACTAAAGCGCGCCGATCACCGCAGCAACAATGACAAGAGCGATGAGCACCCACATTGCTTGGGTCACCCGCGACTGCGGGTACTTACGCTGCGGCTTGGGCAGCTGTTGATCCTGCTTGCGCAGCTCTTCAGGGTTGGCCATGGTGCCCAAGCCTAGACCGAGCCGGTCGACGACCCAAAGCAGCACATAGGACACCGCCGCGCACGCCGGCAGCGCCAGCACCACAATCAGCGGCACCTGCAACCACGGGCTCAACCCCATTAACCAGCTCATTTAGACCGCTTTCAACGCCATCATCACGATCGGGCTCACCGCGGCAACAACCACCAAAATGCCGATAATGATCCCGATAACTTGCGACGCCGACGGGCCCGACGGCGCCTGCTCCACCGCCTTCTGCCTTGGTGCCACCGTCGGCACACTCGTCGGCGTCGCGGCACCAGACTCAAACGTCGCCTGCGCAGGCGTCCTTCGCGGCACCAAGGTCGGCGTCAACGTGATCGTGCCACCCGGCGGGTTGGTGATCGTCGTGGAGTAGCGCAGCGAATACTGGTACTCCAAAAAGTCGTCGACCTGCTCCTCCCCGTACACCGGGCCACTGTCGAGCGAACTGGCGCGCTGGAACCCAATCAACTGATGGTTATCCTCGCCCGCGACATAGTTCGCGCCCGAGATCACCCCCACCAGGCCGCGGCCCGGGATGTACACCGGCCCACCGGAGTCACCTGGCACCGGCATCTGCGGCGCGTCGAAGTACGTGGTGTTTTCAACCGTGCCGACGAACTTGCCGCACGTCGAGGCATCCGAGCGCCCGTGGGTGGAATAGCCGCGGAAGCAGATCGTGTCGGTGCTGCTGATCTTTTCCACCGGCACAACCGTCCCGCCATACGGGTTGCCGCCAACACGAACGTCTTCGAACCAGTAGATCACCGCCCAGTCGTTGGCGGACGTCTTCGGCGAATACGCCCGCGCGGGGAAGATCAACCCTGCGGGCTCGTCGATTTGTTTGCCGGCGCTATCTGCAAGGTAGACCAGCGCGCCCTGGGGGAAGTACTGCTCGTTTTGCACCACGCAGTGGGCGGCGGTGTAACTGCGACGGTGCTCGACGTCGTTGAAGCCAAGCGTGCAGGCGGTGAGGCGGTCCGAGCCTAAATTATCGACGAAAATCCGCCCACCCTGCGCCGCATTCAACGCAGGCGAAGCAGGCGCGACTGCAGGAACCACCGACGCCGCAAGCGTCGTGGCAACCACCGCAGCCGCGCACCAATGCTTCACACTTCCGCGGGACATGCCGCCAGCGTAGCGCAGGCCGTTAACCGGCTATGCCGATACGTCGGAGCCCGCCAGGCCGCGACGCTCCAGCAACGGACGCGTGTCCTTGTCGCGGCCACGGAACGCACGGTAGGCCTCGGCGTAGTCGCGCGAGGACCCCTTGGACAGGATGGTCTCGCGGAACTTCGCGCCGGTGTCGCGGTTGATGCCTTCCTGTTCGACCAACTGGTAGCCGTCGGCATCAAGTGCTTCTGCCCACAGGTAGGAGTAGTAGCCCGCCGAGTAGCCGCCGGCGAAGATGTGGTTGAACCAGGTGGAGCGGTAGCGCGGCTCGAGCCCGTCGATGTCCAGACCGACCTCGCGCAGGGCTTCTTCCTCGAAGGTTTGGATGTCGGACGGGGTGTCCTCGGTGATCGAGTGCCACGCCAGGTCGATCGCGCTGGCCGCGAGGTACTCGGCGGTGAGGAAGCCCTGGCCGAACTGACGCGAGGCCTTCAGTGCGGCGAGTTGCTCGTCGGAAATGACCTCGCCGGTGTCCACGTGGCGCGCGTAGTTGCGGGCGATCTCCGGGGCAAACGCGTAGTTTTCGTTGATTTGGGAGGGGAACTCCACCCAGTCGCGCGGCACGTTGGTGCCGGAGTTCGACGGGTAGCGCACGTCCGACAGCAGGCCGTGCAGCGCGTGGCCGAACTCGTGGAACAGGGTGGTCACTTCGTCGATAGTGAGCAGGTTTGAGGTGATCGACATGACGTTGACCACCACCGGCTTCGTGCCCGCCAGGTGCGACTGGTCCACAAAGGAGCTCATCCAGGCGCCGCCGCGTTTCGACGAACGCGCGTTGTAGTCCGTCAGCAACAACCCAATGCCAGTGCCGTCTTCTTCCTTCACCTCCCAGACGTCCACGTCGTCGCGGTAACCGTTGAGGTCCTCGCACTTTTCCACCGTGATGCCGTAGAGGAGGTTGGCGGCGTAGAACACGCCGTCGGTGAGCACCTGCTCGAGCGGGAAGTACTTGCGGATCTCCGCCTCGTCGATGCCCAGTTCCTGCTCGCGACGCTTCGCCTGCCAGTAGGGCCAGTCCGCGCCGTCGAGGTCTTCACCGGCGAGTTCGGAGGCGAGCTTGCGCTCCGCCTCGGCGTTCGCAGCGGCGGCAGGCGCCAGGTCCGCGATCAGTTGGCGGGCGGCGGCCGCGTTGCCTGCGGTCTCCTCGGCGATGACGTAGTCGGCGTGCGAATCGAAGCCGAGCAGCTTCGCGCGCTCGAGGCGCAGCTTCACCGACTCGGCGACGATGTCGGCGTTGGTGTCGCGGCCGCGGGCGCGGGAGGCGTCGAAAAGCTTGTGGCGCGCGCCCGAGTTTTCGAGTTCGGCCTGCAGGGACTGGGTGGTCGGCAGTTCGATCGGCACGACGAAGCGCTCGCCGTCCTGGTAGGCCTCGATCTGTGCCTCGGACAGGCCGTCGAGTTCTTCGCGGGTCAGTTCCACGGCGAGTTTCTTCGTATCCGCCAGCAGGTTGCGGCCGAAGAGTTCGGACAGTTCGGACAGGCGCTGGTTGATCTCCTGCAGGCGCGTCTTGCCGGCCGCGTCCAAATCGGCGCCGCGGCGTGCGAACCGGCGCTTGAGTTCGTCGTGAAGCCGCTGCGATTCCTCATCCTCCGGCGCCGTGACCTGCTTGATGCGGGAGTAGAGCTCGCTATTTTGGTAGATAGAGTCCACGTGCGCGGACAACTTGGGCACGATCCGGTCGGCGACGGCGTCGAACTCGTCGGTGGAATCGGTGCCCTGCAGGTTGAAGAACCACGCCATGACACGGTCCAGGTCCGCACCGGCGAGCTCGAAGGCCTCGACGGTGTTCTCCCAGGTTGGGGTGTCTTGGGTGGTGATGTCCGCGATTTCCTGCGCGTGGTTGACCAACGCCTGTTCAAAGGCGGGTTCCACGTGCTCAAGCCGGATTGCGGCGAAGTCCGGCAGGTTGTAGGGCAACGTCGATGGCGCAAGCAAAGGATTTGTCATGCGCGACAGTCTAATAGCTCAAATTGCCCTTGAATGTGACATTGCCAACAGTGAACTCTGCATCCCACAGGTTGCCCTGCGCGACCTCGAAGGGGAACTTCGCGTTCGTGGTGGCACCCGGGCCGAGCGGCATATCGATGCCGACGACATCCACCTGGGCCTTCTCCGCATTGGAGATATACGTGGCGTCGGTGTAAGAGGAGCCGTCGGTGCTGTAGCGCAGTTCCGGCTTCAGGGCGTCGACAGGCAGTGGCGCGTCGGACGTGTTGGTCACCGCGATAACGACCACGGTGCCCACGCCTGTCGACGACGTCCCCTGCCACTTGTACGACAACTCCATCGCCGGATCCTTGACGGACTTGCCGGTGAGCTCGTCGGTGACCTTCGGGTCGGTTTCCTCAACGTTGAAGGTGGGCTTGTCGTTGACCTTCGATTCGACGGATTCTTCGAGGTTCTGGCTGGTTTCGTCGCCAATCGGGTCTTCTTGTTGGTCCACGCAAGCTGCCAGCGGCATGGTCGTGGCCAGGATGACGGCGGCAAGCCGGGTGCTCGTGCGGATGGACATGTGCGCCTCGTTTTCTGTCGCGTAACTAGTGCTTCGCTGCACACAATACCGCGCAGGTACCCTGTGGAAATTATGCAGTCTTTGATGCGCGTCGTTCGCAGTGCTTCCGCGTTGTGGCCGTTTTATATCGCGGTTGTGGTGGTGTCGTCGATAGTCGCGGGGCTTGGGCTTATCTCCCCGTTCCTCATTCGGGAGGCAACCGACACGATCATTGCGGCGCTTGGCGACGAGCCCGTGCCCGACGCAACCCGCACCGTCGTCTGGCTCGCCATCGCGCTGTTTGTCGCAGAGGCGTCCGCTTCCATGCTGCACAACGTGTCCGGATACCTGGGCGATGTGATGGTGGCGCGCATCCGCCAGATTCTGTCTACGCGCTACTTTGCCAAGTTGCTCGCACTACCGCAGCGTTACTACGACAACCAGGTCACCGGCACGATCATCGCGCGGCTGGACCGCTCGATTGCGAACGTCACGCAGTTCATCCAATCCTTTACCAATAATTTCCTGCCGATGCTGCTGCAGGTCGTGGCCATTTTAGGCATCACGGCCTACTACTACTGGCCGCTGACGGTGCTGCTGGCGCTGCTGTTCCCGCTGTATACGTGGCTGACGGCGTTGACGTCGAAACGCTGGCAGGTTTTCGAGCAGGAAAAGAACGCCAATATCGACGAGGGCAACGGGCGTTTCGCCGAGGTCGTTGGCCAGGTGAAGGTGACCAAGTCCTACGGTGCCGAGGTGCGCGAGTTAGAAAAGTTCGGCCGCCACTACACCAACACCGTGGACATCACGCGCCCGCAGTCGCGCTGGTGGCACTCCATGGACACCGCGCGTGGCGTGGCGATGAACCTGATCTTTTTGGGGATTTACCTGATCCTGTTCACGCGCACGCTCGATGGGCATTTCACGGTTGGTGAGATGGTCATGCTCATCCAGATGGTGACCATGGCGCGCCAGCCGGTGACCATGATGAGCTGGATCGTCGATTCCGCGCAGCGCGCCATCGCCGGCTCGCGCGACTACTTCAAGGTGATGGACGAGCCGGTCGAGCCGACTGCGAACCGCCAGCTGGTGGCCGCGACGGAAGCCTCCGGCATGCCGGCGCTCGACGCAACGCAGCAGACACCGCTGAGGGTGCGCGAACCGGTCGTCGCATTCGACAACGTCACCTTTGAGTACATGCCGGGTGAGCCGGTGCTGCACGATGTGACGTTTACCGCCCGTGAGGGCGAGAAGATCGCGCTGGTTGGCGAGTCCGGCGGCGGCAAGTCCACGATTGTGAACCTGCTGCTTGGCCTCTACCCCATCACGCGTGGCCGCCTTGAGGTGTGCGGCGAGGAGATCTCGCACCTGGACGTGGAGAAGCTGCGCGCCACCACGGGTGTGGTGTTCCAGGAGGCTGCGCTGTTTTCCGGCTCGGTGTTTGAAAACATCGCCTACGGCAAGCCGGACGCGACGATGGAAGAGGTCGTTGCCGTGGCCAAGCGTGCGAACGCGCACGACTTCATCATGAAGTTCACCGATGGTTATGACACGATCATCGGCGAGCGCGGCCTGCGCCTATCCGGTGGTCAGCGCCAGCGTGTGGCGGTGGCGCGCGCGATGCTCAAGGACGCCCCGCTGTTGATCCTCGACGAGGCCACCTCCGCCCTGGACACCAAAGCCGAGCGCGCCGTCCAAGCCGGCTTGGATGAGCTCATGCGCAACCGCACCACCATCATGATCGCGCACCGCTTATCGACGATCGCCGGCGTGGACACCATCATCACCCTGCGCGACGGACGTATCGACGAGATCGGCTCGCCGGCAGATCTGGCTGTCTCTGGCGGTATTTATTCAGAGCTGTTGCGCCTGACGGCATCCTCTTCTGCTGCAGATAGGAAGCGGTTGAAGGCATTTGGCTTCGCCGCCGACGGGGGCGATGACGACGAGTACGACGAAGATGAAGACGAGGGCGCAACGGACTAAACCGAAATCACGTTCAAAAGTTCTTCAAGACCTCTAAAGTCCTGCGGATTCCTCGTATACAAATCAAGCCCTTCCGCCACAGCAGTGCTTGCGATCAAGAGATCAAACGCACGCCCTCGTGGCTTTCGCCCGGCACGGATCACTGCCCCATATACAAGGGCATAGGCTTGTGCTGCACGATCGTCGAACGGAATACACTCAACTAGTTCAGCGATTGCACGGGCCTGATTTGATCGGCGGGCACGCTCCAAAGGATCCTGCGCTGCAACAGGGCCGACAGCCAGCTCAGCGAAAGCGATAGACGAGATTGTCCACTGCTCTGGCAGTAGATTTGGATCTATTTCATCGAGATCGAAGAGCACTGATGTATCCAACAAGCCTCTGCTAGTCACGCGGATCAATTCGTTGGTCTACATACTCGTCAATATCGGCCCGGAACTTTTCAAAATCGACTTTCGGAAGCCGCTTGACCGTTGCTAACAAGTCTTCTTTTCGAGCGAATCGTGGCTTTCGTAATGGTCGCAATTCACCCACCGGTTGCGAGTTGCTCGTAATCACAAATGTCTCCCCCTCATCGAGCGCTCGCATGATACGCCCGCTTTCATTGCGCAGCTCTCGCTGGCTGATTGTCTCCGTCATGTACTGACCGTAGCACCACGCGCTACGGCATAAAAGGGTCCGCAAAGGAAAAATCTCACTACCGTAGGGCGCATGCAATTTCCCAGCCTTGAAAACCTGCAAGCCCGCGGCACGCGTAAGTGGACACAGTTCGACGCTGACGTGCTGCCGTTATTCATCGCGGAAAGCGACTTCCCCACCGCCCCGGCGGTAAAGGATGCGATTGCGGATGCGGTGGAGCGCGAGATGTTCGGCTACACCCCGGCGCCACATGCGCACCATTTGGGTGAAGCGGTAGCTGGGTTCTACGAGCACCGCTACGGCTGGCGCCCGGATGCAGCAAAGATCTTCCCGGTTGCGGACGTGGTGCGCGGCGTGATGCTGGCGATCAAGTACTTCACCGAGGGCGATGTGATCGTGCCGGTGCCGGCGTACTTCCCGTTCCTGGAAGTTGCCCAGGTTGCGGGCCGCAAGCGTGTGGATGTCTCCAGCGCAGGCGGGCTCGAACTGGATGAGGTGGACGCGGCGTTTGCCAACGGTGCCGGTAGCATCATCGTGACCAACCCGTTCAACCCGGGCGGCTACATCTTTACCGCTGATGAGTTGGATGCCGTCTGCGAGGTCGCCCGCAAGCATGGCGCGCGCGTGATTGTCGACGAAATCCACGCGCCCTTAGTCTTCGACGGCGCCCACGTCTGCGCCGCAGAGAACAACCCGGACGTGTGCATCACGGTGACGGCAACGTCGAAGGCATGGAACGTAGCGGGCTTAAAGTGCGCGCAAATGATCTTTACCAACGACGAGGACGTCCGTACGTGGAATGCGTTGTCGGGGGTAGCCAAGGACGGCGTAGGTACCCTCGGCATTGTTGCCGCGGAAGCCTGTTACACGCACGGCCGCGAGTTCCTCGACGAGGAGATTGAGCAGCTGCGGGCGAACCGGGATTGGCTCGTCGAAAACCTGCCAAAGGCGGTGCCGGGTATTGCGATGGAGGTCCCGCAGGCGACCTATTTGATGTTCCTGGATTTTAGAAACACCAAGCTTGTGGACGAAAAGCCGGCGGCGTGGCTTCGTCGTCACGCAAAAGTTGCGATGAATGAGGGCATGGACTTCGGCCCCGGCGGGGAGCATCGCGCGAGGATGAACTTTGCTACTTCCCCGGAGATTCTCCAGGAGGCGGTCCGGCGGATCGGGGACGCGATCGACGCGCTCTAACATCCCACCTACTGGAACTTAGTTCCCATCTGGCGGGCGTGTGGTTTATGCTAAGACAACTGCACACTAGCTAGAGAGGTTCTCCCAATGGGTTCCACAGCGATTTCGCAGGCAGATGGCCAGTCAACGAATGGGCGCTCCACCAGCGCAATCATCGTGACGGCGCTTGCCCTGTTCTCAATGTTCTTTGGTGCGGGAAACCTCATCTTCCCGCCGATGCTGGCCGTCCAGGCCGGTGACAACTTCTGGCCGGCACTCATCGGCTTCCTGGTCACCGCATCGCTGCTGCCGGTGCTCGCCGTCATCGCGATTGCCCTGTCCGGCTCGAACCTGCGCGACCTCGCACAGCGCGCCGGCACCGCCTTCGGCGTGGTCTTCCCGGTCCTGGCATACCTTTCCATCGGCGCGTTCTACGCACTGCCACGTACCGGTGCCGTGTCGTTTGAAACCGCGATCACTCCGCTGTTCGGCTTTGACTCGCTGGTTGCCTCGGGCATCTTCAACGTCGTGTTCTTCGGCATCGCCCTGGCGCTGTCTTGGAACCCGACCACCATCATGGAGAAGCTGGGCAAGTTCCTCACCCCGGCGCTGCTCGTCCTGCTGATCGTCATGATCTCCGTGTCCGCATTCCGCTGGAGCGCCGAGCCGGCCACCCCGCAGGAGCCGTACGACAACGGCCCGCTGACCTCCGGCCTGCTCGAGGGCTACCTGACCATGGACTCCATTGCCGCACTGGCGTTTTCCATCGTGGTGATTTCCACCCTGCGTGGCCGCGGCTTCAAGGAAGGCGCCCCGCTGGTCAGCGGCACCATCTATGCAGGTGTTGGCGCCGGTGCCATGCTTGCGCTGGTGTACGTCGGTCTTGGCGTCATTGGCCGTGTCATGCCGGGCGCATCCAACTTTGACAACGGCGCAGGCTTGCTCGCTGAAGCCTCCAACCTGACCATGGGTGGTGCTGGACAGGCAGTGTTCTCCGCCATCGTGCTGCTCGCCTGCCTGACCACTGCTGTCGGCCTGATCACCGCAACCGCCGAGTACTTCTCGGAGCAGTTCCCGGGTTCCTACCACGTGTGGGCTGTCATCTTCGCTGTCGCTTCCATGATCATGGCAACCCAGGGCCTGGACTTCGTTATGGCGATCGCTGCTCCGGTGATCGGCTTCCTGTACCCGCCGGCGATTACCCTGATTGCCCTGACGCTCATCGAGCCGGCATTCCGCGCACGTACTCGCTTCAGCTGGGCGTTCTTCCTGCCACTGTGGGTCGCCGTGGTGTGGTCCGCTATCGAGACCTTCATCTCCCTCGAGTGGGCCGCCGACGCACTGCGCCCAATCGTGCAGTGGGCACCGCTGGCCGCCGAGGGCCTCGGCTGGGTGGTCCCGGTTGTCGTGGCGTTCATCATCGGTTTGATCGTCGACTTTGCTAAACCGAAGCCAGCGATGATCCCCGGCACTATGGAGTCCGTCGAGGGTGAGGACCTCTCCGCGGAGGGCGACGCGAAGCCGGTGCTGCAGTCGTAGTCGCACCTGGCTCTCCTGCGAGGCCCCACTGTTCGCAAAACGCGTACGGTGGGGCCTTATGCGTACGCCACTTTCTCTGATCGATTTTTGCACCCGCTACCCCGACGAGTCCGTCGGCGAGGCGATGAAGCGCTCCGTTACTTTCGCGCAAAAGGCGGAAGGGTTGGGCTACGACCGGATTTGGTACGCGGAGCACCACAACATGTCGAGCATTGTGTCGTCGTCACCCGCAGTGCTCATTAGCCACATCGGCGCGAAGACCGAGCGCATCCGCCTCGGTTCGGGCGGTGTGATGCTGCCAAACCACTCCCCGTACGTGATTGCGGAGCAGTTCGGCATGCTCGAGGAGCTCTATCCCGGCCGCATCGACCTTGGCTTGGGCCGCGCGCCCGGTACTGATCAGCAGACGTTGGGCCGTGCTTTGCGACGAGACCCTGCCGCCGCCGAACGCTTCCCCGAAGACGTTCTCGAGCTGCAGGCGTGGCTGTCCAACGAGTCCCCACTGCCAGGCGTGACCGCGATGCCCGGGTTTAACACGAACGTACCGCTGATCATTCTGGGTTCGTCCATGTTCGGCGCATCCCTGGCCGCAAAGTTGGGCCTGCCGTACGCGTTCGCCTCCCACTTCGCGCCGCAACACTTGGAGCAGGCCACCACCTACTACAAGGAGAATTACCAGCCGTCGGAGCGCTACCCGGAGCCGTACTGCATCGCCGCGGTCAACGTCACGGCTGCCGATTCCGAGCAGGAGGCCGTGGAGGAAACCCGTATCGTGCACCGCAACCGGGTTCGCGCGTTCATGGGGCGGCGCGGAACGATGCTTTCGGACGACCAACTTGACGCCGTGGTCAATTCCCACCAGGGCCGCCAGATCACGGACATGCTGCGCTACACGGCGAAGGGCACCGGCGAGCAGGTTGCGGAATACCTCGAGGCCTTCCAAAAACTGGCCAATGCGGACGAGTTGATGATTTCGCTGCAGTCCGGCAGCCACGATGCAACCCTGCGCAACATGGAAATTCTTGCCGGTTCCTGGGGAAAGTAAAATTCTGGTGAACAGTGGTCTAGGATTTGGCTATACAAATCCGCTTCGACCACGAAAGAACTGACCCCCATGGCTCAATTGCCCACCGGTCCACTCCGTCGCCCACAGCAGCACGAGGAGATCGCCGATTACCTTCGCGACGAGATTTTCGCAGGCCACATCCCTGCAGGCGAATCGTTGCCAAGCGAGGTCGAGTTGTGTGAGCAGTTCAACACCTCCCGCGGACCGGTACGCCAGGCGGTAGCGACGCTGCGCGCGGAGGGCCTGCTCTCCTCGGGCCGCGGGCGTCGCTCCCTGGTGCTGTCCAATACCCGCACCGAGACGTTCGAGGAGATCCTGTCCACCACCTCGTGGCTGTACCGGATGGGCAAGAACCCGGGCGAGGTGGTCAACCGCCGCGGCATCAGCCAGGCCGACGAGACCCTCGCCGAGAAGATGCGCATCACTCCTGGCACAGACGTCTACGTGCTCGACCGGGTGCGCAGCGCCGACGACGAGCCGCTCGTGGCCGAAGTGATGTACTTCGACGCTTCGCTGACTGACGTGATTGAGACGGTGGACACCTCCGAGGATTCCATCCACCGCGAACTCATTCGCGCGGGCGCGGACTTTAACAACCTGTCGCGTTCCTTCACGGTGGAGCGCGCCGACGCGAAGCTGGCCCAGCAGCTCGGCATCGAAGAAGACGACCCGGTTGTTGTGGTTGCGCTGAAGGCCCTAACGCACAACGGTGACGTGCTCGAATACGCCGTGCACATCTTCCGCGCGGACAAAGTGTCCTTCGGATTGAACAATGTTCGGGGGCACTCGTCCCCCCTGTGGTTCCAGGTGGAATCCGACATCCACTAACCTCACAGCATGCTTTCAAGGACGCTGGTCGCAGCCACCGTTTCCCTTTCACTTGCGTTGGCTGCTTGCACCAATTCCGAGGCCCGCGATGAGGTGGTGGTTGCAGCTTCCGCAGCCCCTGCCGGCTTGGACTTCACAACAACTGGCGGTGCCGCCGCACCCCAAGCGCTCGTCGGCAATGTCTACGAAACGCTCGTGCGTATCGACGACAACGGCCAGCCCATCCCCCACCTCGCCTCCTCGTGGGACCGCGACGGCGACACATTCATCTTCCACCTACGCGACGACGTGACGTTCTCCAACGGCAAAGCGTTTACCGCCGAGGACGCCGCGTTCTCAATCGATTACGTGCAAAACGAGTGGACGAATGGGTTGAAGGCCCAGATGGCTCCGGTCGTCGATACGCACGTGCTCGACGAGCACACCTTGGCCGTCACCATCGAGGGTGACGCGGACGCGTGGCTGTGGTCCATGGCAACGCTGACCGGCGCGATGATGACCCCGGCGAGCATCGAGCGCCTGGCCACCGACCCGCTGGGAACCGGCCCATACACAGTGCAGCGCTTCGACATCGGCGAGAAGATCGTCTTCGAGGCACGCGAGGACTACTGGGACGGCTCCGTCGAGCGCAACGCCGTGATGCGTTACTTCGACGACCCGGTCTCCGCCGTCAACGCGCTGCGCGTGGGTGACGCGGACGTGGTGTGGGCGATGCAAGCCCCGCAATTGATCGAGACGCTGCCCGAGGACATCCGGGTGGAAGTGGGCACCACCAACGGCGAAGTGCTACTGAGCATGAACAACCAACGCGCCCCCTTCGACGACCCCGACATCCGCCGCGCGGTGGCGTACGCGATCGACCGCGACGCGATCAACGAGGTGGTCTACAACGGTCTGGCCACCGACACCGGCGGCGCCCCCGTCCCACCGACCGACCCATGGTTTACCGGGCACAACTACTACCCCTTCGACCCCGACAAGGCCCGCGAACTGCTCGCCGGGCGCACCCCGGAGGTCACCATCACGGTGCCCAACCTGCCGTACGCGCAGACCGCATCCGAGCTGCTCTTCTCGCAACTTCGCGACGTCGGCTTCAACATCAAACTGGAAACCGTCGAGTTCCCCGCCGTGTGGCTCAGCCAAGTGCACAAGGGCCACGACTACCAGTCCTCACTCATCGCCCACGTGGAGCCGCGCGACGCCGCCCAACTGTTCGGCAACCCGGACTACTACCTGGGCTACGACTCGCCTCAGGCTCAGCAACACTTCGCGGACGGCGACATCAAAGCCGCCATCGACCAAGTCATGGCCGACACGGCGTCGCTGACCCTGGTCAACGCGCCCAATATCGTGCTCTACGCCCCAGGCGTGAGTGGACTCAACCCCAACGTGGTCACTGACTCGCTACGGCTGAACGAGGTGACAAAATGATCCGCACCATCAGCAAACACCTGCTGCGCTTTGTGCTGCTGCTCGTCGCCGCCAGCCTGATCATCTTCACACTGCTGCGCGCAGTACCCGGCGACCCGGCTCGCATCGCACTCGGCGTGGCGGCAACCGAAGCCGACATCGCAGAATTGAACACCCGCCTCGGGCTCGACCGCTCGTTGCCGGCGCAGTATTTCGACTGGATCGGTGGCCTGATCACCGGCGACTTTGGGGTTTCGTTGTCTTCGGGCAAGGAAATCACCGAGTCCGTCATAGAGCGCGCCGGGGTGTCACTCACGCTGACGTTGCTGGCCATGGCGGTGTCGCTGCTCGTTGCGGTGCCGGCTGGTGTGTACATCGCGGGTCGACGCCGCTCCGCGGGCTCGGCGGTGGTCAGTGGCCTGTCGCAAGTGGGCATTATCGTCCCGTCGTTTCTTGTCGGTATTGCGCTGGTGGCGTTGTTTTCGGTGCGACTGGGCTGGTTGCCTGCCAATGGGTGGGGAACGCCTGCGCACGTGGTGCTGCCGGTGGCGGCGCTTTCGCTTGTGCAGGCGTCGATTCTGACCCGCTACATTGCGGCGTCGGTGCGTGAAGAGTTGGGTAAGGATTATGTGCGTACGGGGCGGTCGCAGGGGTCGTCGATACGCGCAGTGCTCTACTCGTCTGCCCTGCGCAACGCGGCACTGCCGGTGATCACGGTCGTGGGCGTGCAACTGGCGTCTTTGGTGGTTGGTGCGGTGGTCATCGAGCGCGTGTTCACGATCCCGGGGTTGGGCACAATGCTTCTCGACGCCGTAGGCAACCGCGACCTCACCACCGTCCAAACCGTGATGATGCTGGTCGTGGCCTTCACGCTGGTGGTCAACCTCATTGTGGATCTGACGTACACGGTGGTCGACCCGCGGATTCGGAGGCAAGCATGACAACACAACGCAAAATCGGCGGGCTGATCGTACTGGCCGTCGCGGCAGTTGCGCTGCTGTCGCTGGTGTGGACGCCGTTCGACCCGCTACAGGCCGACGTTCAGAACCGACTCCAGGGCACTTCGGCAGCGCACTGGATGGGCACCGACCAGTTCGGCCGCGACATCACCTCGCGCGTCATGGACGGCGCGCGCCTGACCCTGACCGTGGCTATCGGCGCCGTCGGTTTGTCGGCGCTCGTCGGTGTGCCGCTGGGCATTTGGGCCGGTATGCGCCGCGGTGCCTCCCGGTTTGTCATGGCCGGCGCCGACCTTCTGCTCGCCTTCCCCGCACTGCTGTTGGCCATCGTGTTCACCGCCGTGTTCGGTGCCTCGATTTGGATTGTTGTGCTGGCCATCGGCATCGCCGGCATCCCGGGATTCGTCCGCGTCGCCCGCGCCGGCACGCTGCAGGTGATGCAAAACGACTACATCCTGGCCGCGCGCATTGCCAAGGTGTCGGGCCCTGTGATCGCGTGGCGCCACGTCCTGCCGAATATCTGGCCGATCGTGCTCACACAGGTCTCCGTCGCCGTGGCCCTCGCCATTCTTGCGGAGGCTGGCCTGTCCTTCCTCGGCCTCGGCTCCCCCGCCCCGTACGCGTCGTGGGGCCGCATGCTGCAGGCCTCGCAGCCGTTCTTGGCCACCTCCCCGCACCTCGCACTGTGGCCGGGCCTGGCCATCGCGGTGACCGTGCTGGGATTTAACCTGCTCGGAGGCACCGATGATCGACGTTAAGCACCTCAGCATCGACGGCATTCTCCACGACATCACCTTCCACATCGCCCCCGGCGAGCGCGTGGGCATCATCGGTGAATCCGGCTCCGGCAAGTCCGTCACCGCCTTAAGCATCATGGGGCTGAGTGACCTGCCCGCGACCGGATCCATCACCGTCAACGGCACAGAGATGGTGGGCACCCGCGACCGCGTGCGCCGCCGAGTGCGCGGCAACACCGTCGCCATGGTGTTCCAAGAACCCATGACCGCACTCGACCCGCTGAAGAAGATCGGCCGGATCGTTGCCCGCGACCTGCTCCGAGACGTCGGCGTGGACCGCCCCGACGCCTACCCGCACGAACTCTCCGGCGGCCAGCGCCAGCGTGTGCTCATCGCGCTCGCGCTATCCCAGAACCCGGACGTGCTCATTTGCGACGAGCCCACCACCGCCCTCGACGCCATCGTCCAGTCCGACATCCTCGACCTGCTCGACCGCCTCGTCCGCGAGCGTGGCATGGGCCTGCTGTTCATCTCCCACGACCTGGCCGTGGTGCGCCGCATGACCGACCGGGTGCTGGTGTTTAAGGACGGGCGCATCGTCGCACCCGACTCCGACTACGCCAAAGCACTCGCCGCCGCAGCCGAGCCCGGCGCGCCCGCTGCCCCTGTCACGCTCGGCGAGCCGGTCGTCGAACTGGATGGTGTCTCGCTGCAGCGCGGCGCCACCATGGCGGTGGACAACGTCACCCTCACCGTCCGCGAGGGCGAGCGCCTGGCCATCGTGGGCGGCTCAGGCTCCGGCAAGACGTCGCTGCTCCACCTGATTGCGGGGCTGCGCCAGGCCACCTCCGGCACCGTGACGGTCGCAGGGGACGTGCAGATGGTGTTCCAGGACCCGTACTCCTCCCTTGACCCACGTATGGAGGTTGGGGCGTCGATTCGTGAGGCGGGCGTCGATAAGCAACGCTCCGACGAAATGCTCGAACGCGTCGGCCTCGCCGGCACAGGCCACCGCAAGCCCGCACAATTTTCCGGCGGGCAGCGCCAACGCATCTCTATTGCGCGCGCCGCGGCGCCTCGCCCGAGCATTTTGCTTGCCGACGAACCCGTGTCCGCCCTCGACGCCACCATCCAAGACCAAGTGCTTGACCTGCTTCGCGACACCATAGGCGCCAACACCCTCATCTTCGTCACCCATGACTTAAACGTCGCGCGTGAACTGTGCCCCACCGTTGCCGTGATGCAGTCAGGGCGCATCGTCGAGCAGGGGCCAACCGAGGAGATCTGGGCCAACCCACAGCACCCCTACACCCGAGAACTGCTCGCCGCCGTACTATAGGCACCCATGAGTGCCGCAAAAATCTGCGTGGTCGGATCCATCAACGCCGACCTCACCGTCAATGTTGACCGACACCCCACCCCAGGCGAAACGCTACTCGGCTCCGGCGGAGGCATCACCGCCGGCGGCAAGGGCGCGAACCAAGCCTGCGCCGCCGCACGCCTCGGCGCCCCCGTCGCACTGGTCGGCGCGGTAGGCACCGACTCGAACGCCATCCCGGCAACTGCACTGCTGCGCGAGGCGGGCGTCGACCTCACCCACGTCGAAGAAGTCACTGAGGTCACCGGTCTTGCCGTGATCACCGTCGCAGCCAACGGCGAAAACACCGTCCAGGTCGTCCCCGGCGCCAACGCACTGGTCGACGCCGACTTCGTCTCCCGCCACGCCGAACCCGTCGAAGCCGCCGAAGTTGTCCTGCTGCAAGGCGAAATCCCGGCCGACGGCTTCGCCCGCGCCGTCGAACTGGCAAAGGGTCGCGTGGTGATCAACCTCGCCCCCGTCGTCGACGTACCACGCGAGGCCCTGCTCGCCGCCGATCCCCTGATGGCCAACGAACACGAAGCGGGCCTGATCCTCGATCAGCTTGGTTACGATTCCACCGGCACCCCGGAGGACCTCGCACGCCGCCTGAAGGACGCGGGCTTCGCCTCCGTCGTGCTCACCCTCGGTGCAGCAGGTGCGCTCGTGGTTGAGGGCGACGCGCTGACCCACATCCCCTCCCCACAAGTCGAGGCCGTAGACACCGTCGGCGCCGGCGACTCCTTCGCAGGCGCGTTCTGTGCCCGCATCATCGAGGGCGACACGCTCGTCGAGGCCTCCACCTATGCGTGCCGCGTCGGCGCGTTCTCCGTCACCCGCCCCGGGGCACAACCGTCCTACCCGACCGCCGCCGACACCCTGCCTGGAGCGTAAACCCAAATGAGCCCTCAGATGATGCCGCGACGGTCGTCGTCGACAAGCAATAAACGCCCCATGCGCGTCCAACGCACACAAGGCGTCTACCCCGACGACATGCACCCCGGCCTCGTCCCGGGCATCAGCGTCGAAGAATCACGCCACAACTTCAGCCTGGACAAAGTCGTTTTCGGCGTGACCGCCGCAGCGATCCTTGCCTTCATCATCTGGGGCGTGACCTCCCCAGAACAGGTCGGCTCGAGCGCGTCAAGCGCACTGTCATGGGGCCTTCGCAACTTCGGCTGGCTCTTCAACATCGTGCTCGTCGCCTGCGTCATCATCATGGCAGTGCTGGCGTTCTCTCGCTTCGGCAACATCACACTGGGCAAAGACGACGAAGAACCCGAATACTCGTTCTTCTCCTGGGTCGCCATGATGTTCGCTGCAGGCATCGGCGTAGGCATCTTCTTCTTCGGCCCCTCCGAACCACTGACCATGTACCTCGACCCGCCACCGCTGACCGTCGAGGCCGAAACCGAAGAAGCACTGCACCGAGCAATCGCCCAAGCCAACTTCCACTGGGGCCTCTCCCCGTGGGCGCTCTACGCACTGGTCGGTGGCGCCATGGCCTACTCCTGCTACCGCCGCGGACGACCCACGCTTATGTCGTCGCTGTTTACCCCGGTGTTCAAGCGCTCCGGCCCTTTCGGCACCATCATCGACATCCTGGCGATCGTGGCCACCCTGTTCGGCACCGCGGCCACGCTGGGTATTTCTACCCTGCAGATCGGCGACGGCATCGCCATCATGCGCAGCGGCGACTCCGCCCCCATGGGCGTGCTGCTGACCGTCATGGGCGTGCTCACCATCGGCTTTGTTATCTCCGCCGTCTCTGGTGTGGGCAAAGGCATCCGCATCCTGTCGAATATCAACATCTCGTTGACGTCGGCGGCCATCCTGTTCATCTTCGCCACCGGGCCAACCCTGCTGCTGGTCAACCTGCTGCCGTCAGGCACCCTGGTCTACGCCGACCGCTTCTTCGACATGGCGTCGCGCTCCTTGTCCTGGGGTGAAGACACCCTCGACTTCCAGTCTGCCTGGACTGCCTTCTACTGGGCGTGGTGGATCGCCTGGGCACCGTTCGTCGGCATGTTCATCGCACGAATCTCCCGCGGACGCACTCTGCGCCAATTCGCGGTAGTGACCACGCTCGTCCCCACCGCCGTGCTCATCTGCGCGTTCACTATCTTCGGTGGCACCGCAATCACCTTCTCCCGCGAAGGCCGCGAAGACTTCGACGGCACCGCCACCCCGCAGCAAGTGCTCTTCAACATGTTCGGCGAAATGCCGCTGGCGGAAATCACCCAATACATCCTCATCGGCATCCTCGCGGTGTTCTTCATCACCTCCGCAGACTCCGCCTCCACGATCATGGGCTCCATGTCCTCTAAGGGCGACCCCGAACCGAACAAACTCGTGGTGGTGTTTTGGGGCCTGGCCATGATGGGCATCGCCGTCGTCATGCTGCTCTCCGGTGGCGAAGACGCCCTGTCCGGCCTGCAGTCGCTGACCATCCTGTCCGCAATGCCGTTCTCGGTGGTCATCCTGCTGCTGATGTACTCGTTTATCAAGGACCTCTCCACCGACCCCATGGCCATCCGCAATTCCTACGCCCGCAACGCGGTGAAATCCGCTGTCATCCGAGGCATCGAAGAATACGGCGACGACTTTGAAATCGTTGTCGAGCCCTCCGCAGCGGGCGAAGGCGCAGGTGCCGAGTTCGATTCCACGTCCAACGAATACACCGACTGGTACAGACGCACCGACGAAGAAGGCACCCCCGTCGGCTACGACTACGAAACCGGCGAATGGTCCGACGGCTACCAGGCCGAAGACGAAGACAGCACAACCGCCGAGAACGACGGCGCCGCCGAAGACAACCGCGGCTAGCTACTTCCCCGCCATGTCCAGCAGGCGGCCAAGCACCGCCTTGCCGTGGCGGCGCAGCCCGTCGTGCTGGAACTGGTCCGTCTCAAACACCTTCGCACCGATGACATCCGCAGTTTCCAGCGACAGCTCGCGCGGCACGTAGATGTCGTCGGTGTACACCGCCGCGTACGCATCGTGGCCCCCACCGAGCCCGCCATACAGGTTGTCCCAGTCATCCTTCTGCGCCAGCTGTTCTGCTGCCGCCTTGAACGGGCGTAGCTCCGGATCCTCGTCGAATTGGAACGGGAAGATGTGCTCGCCGGTGAGGTAGAACTCCTCGTCGTTAGGGCTGGCGTCCGGCGCGAACCCTGTAAGTTCGCGGGAGACCCGCTCCGCCGCCCAGTTCGTCGCCCCCGGCACCGTGCCGCCGTAGATCGACTCATGCACCGCCGCATACAGCGGCCCCCTGGCAAAACTCACGCGCTCCCCCACCGACGCCAAAAAGTCCGTGCGCAGCCTGCCGTTCGGGTGGAACGGCGCCTCAAACAACTGCGCCAGCGACGCGAACCCATCCTCGCGCCCCAACTCGATGCCGAGAGTGCGCAGGCGCCGCGCGCTCAGCCGCTCGCCGGTAGGCAGCAGTTCCTCCTCCGCCTCAAGGTGGCGGCACACCTCGCGGATCGTCCGCTCAGCCTCCGGGTACTGCTCGTTGAACTGCAGGTGGCGGTGCTTGAGCTTGGCAAAGGTCGCACGGTAGACGCTCTCTACGCCCTCGCTTATCGACGGCAACCCGCCCGTAAACAACGCCCTCCCCACACTCTCCGGGTGCACGGCCAAATAATGCGTCAGGCAGAACCCGCCAAAGGACTGGCCCAACACATCCCACTGCTTCAGCCCCATCTCCTCACGCAACGCTTCCGCGTCGGCGATGATGTCGCTGGCGCGAAGCTGGGTGAGCACGGTGTCGTCGATAAGCGAAGGCGTCGCGGAATCAACCCTGGTCGAGCGCCCCGTCCCCCGCTGATCCAACATGACCACCTGGTAGCCACGCTCGAGCGCAGTCTCCACCCACTCAAACCGCTCACGTGGCGCCGGAAACCCCGGCCCACCCTGCAGGAACAACAACGCCGGAGCGTCAGCCTCGCCGAAGACGCGGGCGAAAACGGAGAAGCCGCCACGGTTCAACACAATTTCACGCATACGGCGATTGTAGGAACCGGGGCGAGAGTTTCCACGTCAAATAGTTATGTACGACGGAATGAAGATCGAATTCCCACCAACCATCGTCAATGCGTCCCAGATGGAACGCGGACAAAACTACCTGCCTGTTAGCAAACAACGCTTCATCCACGAGCGCCACAGCCTGGAACAATGGGCAGTCCAACTCGCGGCACGACACCACCCGCACAACCAGAAATACGACGTGCCCGCAGCCGTGCGCGCCGTCGTCCACGCGTACGAACGCCCAGGCAGCGTGGTGTGCGGATTCTCCGCGCTCGCTCTCTACGGATTGCCGTATCTCGTTGAAGGCGCAGACACTACTCTGCGAGCACCCACACCCCAAAAACTCACCGCTTCCGCTATACGTCCCTCCGTCGCACGACTCCACGCCCCACACACAGAAACATGGACCCTCACCCACCGCGGTGTGCCCATCCGCGTTTCTCGACCATTACGTGCAACCGTGCAGGCTCTGCAACAAATTCGACGAGGCGAACACTCGTGGCAGACAGAGCCAATCCCCGGTGTGAGCCCAGAAATGGTCAAGGCTGTACAACTTGTCGACTGCGCCCGTCGACACCTCGGACTACAGGCGGAAGACATTCGCGCCAGCGCCCTTCGGCAAATCAATCAACGGTGGCTGTCTCGGGTGCTCGATCTGTCCCGTTCAACTGCCGATTCGCCGAAAGAAACCGAACTGCGGTTGCTCCTCCAGCCAGTGGTTCGCAACTACGGCCACACGCTCGTAGAGCAGTATCCGCTGACAGTGGGCGGCAAAGCCATTACGACCTTTGATTTTGCCATCCCCGAACTCAAGATCGGGATCATGTTCGACGGCCGACACCACTGGGAGTACGACCAACGACAGTTAGATACGTCCATCAACCTGACATCGATGCTTCATGGTTGGACGGTTCCCCGGGCGGGGTCGAAAACCATGCAGCAATGCGTCGAGGTCGTGGAGAAAACGATCCGGCAGGCGCGTCGGCGCTAGCGCGATGCAAGATGTTACAAGGCCCACGGTAGCGACCTGGGCAAAGTGTAAAACCACGCAGGCGGTACTGCGTGGTTTTACATCAAACTAGGGCGCCGAACTACTCCTCGTCGGTGGACAGCGCTGCCACGAACGCTTCCTGCGGCACGGTGACCGAACCGATGGACTTCATGCGCTTCTTACCGGCCTTCTGCTTCTCCAGCAGCTTGCGCTTACGGGAAATGTCGCCGCCGTAGCACTTCGACAGCACGTCCTTACGCAGGGCGCGGATGTTTTCACGGGCGATGATCTTCGAGCCGATCGCGGCCTGGACGGGCACCTCGAACTGCTGGCGTGGGATGAGCTCTTTGAGCTTCTTGGTCATCTTGTTGCCGTACCACTGGGCGGAGTCCTTGTGCACGATGGCGGAGAACGCATCCACAGGTTCGCCTTGGAGCAGGATGTCTACCTTGACCAGGTCGGCTTGCTGCTCGCCGGCTTCTTCGTAGTTGAGCGATGCGTAGCCCTTGGTGCGGGACTTCAGCATGTCGAAGAAGTCGAAGATGATCTCGCCGAGCGGCATGAGGTAGCGCAGCTCCACGCGGTCCTCGGAGAGGTATTCCATGTTCTTCATCTGGCCGCGCTTGGACTGGCACAGTTCCATGGTGGTGCCGACGAACTCCTGGGGCACGATGATCGTCATGTTCACGATCGGCTCGTACACCTCGGGGATTTTACCGCCGGGCCAGTCGGACGGGTTGTGCACCATTTGTTCGGTGCCGTCTTCGGCGATCACGCGGTAGGTGACCGACGGCGCGGTGGAGATGAGGTCCAGGTCGAATTCGCGCTCGAGGCGGGTGCGGGTGATCTCCATGTGGAGCAGGCCCAAGAAACCGCAGCGGAAACCGAAGCCGAGGGCGACGGAGGTTTCGGGCTCCCAGGTGAGGGAGGCGTCGTTCAGCTGCAGCTTCTCCAGCGATTCGCGCAAGGCCGGGAAGTCCTCCTGGGAGACTGGGAACAGGCCCGAGTACACCATCGGCTTCACTTCCTCAAAACCTTCTAAAGGTTGCGAAGCACCCTTGGAAGCCCAGGTGACGGTGTCACCGACGCGGGTCTCGCGCACGTCCTTCACGCCGGTGATCACGTAGCCGACCTCGCCCGGGCCAAGCCCCTTGGTCTTCTTCATCGTGGGTGAGACCACGCCGATTTCTAGGATCTCGAGCGTGGTGCCGGTGTTCATCATCTGCACCTTCTGGTTCGGCTCGAGGCGGCCGTCCATCATGCGCACATAGGTGACAACGCCGCGGTAGGTGTCGTAGACGGAGTCGAAAATCAGGGCGCGGGCCGGCGCCTCTGCGCCGTGCTCGGACTCCGGAGCCGGGATCAGCTCAACGACGCGGTCGAGCAGTTCCGGCACGCCCTCGCCCGTCTTGCCGGACACGCGCAGCACGTCTTCCGGTTCGCAGCCGATGATGTTGGCGATCTCGAGTGCGTACTTTTCCGGGTCGGCTGCCGGCAGGTCGATCTTGTTCAGGACCGGGATGATTTCCAGGTCGTTGTCGATGGCCATGTAGAGATTGGCCAGGGTTTGGGCTTCGATGCCTTGGGCTGCGTCGACAAGCAAAATTGCGCCCTCGCACGCGTCGAGGGAGCGGGCGACCTCGTAGGAAAAGTCCACGTGGCCTGGGGTGTCGATCATCTGCAACACCATCTCTTCACCCGCGTGCGCGCCGGTCTTGGGCACCCACGGCAAGCGAACGTTTTGGGCCTTGATGGTGATGCCGCGTTCGCGCTCGATGTCCATGTTGTCGAGGTACTGGTCGCGCATCTCACGCTCGTCCACCACGTTGGACAGCTGCAAAATGCGGTCTGCCAGCGTGGACTTACCATGGTCGATGTGGGCGATAATGCAGAAGTTACGGATGCGGGCGGGGTCCGTGAACGTATTTTCCGCGAAGTTCGTCGATTTGGCAGCCATAATTGCTTCATCTTACGTGTCGCGCGACGCGCTAACGTGTGGGCATGCCAACTGAGTTTCACAGAGCTGGTTTAACGCACCGATTGCGCGAGGCTGCGTGGTGGCGTCCGCTCGTCGAGTTCGTGGTGCTTGCTGTGTGCCTTGTGGCGTTCACGATGGCGATGGCGGTGCCGATCGGCCTTGCCGCTGGGTTCTACGGGCTGGGCGATCTTTTCGACGAAACCTCCTCCGACCCGCTTGCCTCCCTGGTGCAGGTGCTTTTTATTGCTGCCTGGTTGCCTGCGCCGTTTATCGCCGCGCGGGTACTCGGCCGCAAACCTGGTGCGCTCTCCAGCATCGAGGGGCACTTCCGCTGGGGCGTTGCTGGGCGCGCGTTCGTGGTGGTCGGCGCGATCTACGGGGCGCAGGTGCTTCTCGACGCCCTCCTGTTCGGGACCGGCGACCTTTCGCTGAGTCCTCGCGAATGGATGCTGCTCGCCGCCTTTGTCGTCGTCGTCCCGCTGCAGGCCGCGGCCGAGGAGTACGTCTTCCGCGCGAGCCTGCCGCAGATCCTCGGCCAGTGGATCTCACCTGGCTGGATTTGCTACGGACTGCCCGCCGCCGTGTTCGTGGCGTTGCACTTGTACAACTGGATCGGCCTGCTCGACATCGCCATTTTCGCCCTGTGCGCCGCACTGCTGACCTGGCGCACCCGCGGGGTGGAGGCGGCCGTAGTTTTGCACGCGGTGTCCAACACCATCGTGTTTTCCTACGGCACGCTGGGATTGACTGATCCAGGCGAAACAGAAATCACCCTGCCCCAAACGGCCGTCTCCGCGTTGCTCACCATCGGAACGACCGCGCTACTCATGTGGGTGCTGCGCGACGTAGGGAAACATTCGCAGCAAAAAGTGGTTGTTCCATCCCCCGCGAAGGCTTAGAGTGGCCAGTGACCATAAACCGGAGGTGAAACCGTGGCGTTTGAGCGCTTTAAGCGAAAGAGGAAACCCGTCCTCGACCACGGTTTTACGCTGTTTGGTGATCGACTGACATCCCAGATCCAGCAACGCCGTGGTCGTGCCCCGCAAGTCTCGGTGCGCCCCACCGACTCCGTGTGTCGCAGCATCTACTACGCCCCGGACATGGACGGCACCGCCGAACCAGGCGAGGTTGTCTGGGTCACCGTCCCTTCACATCCGCCGCGGCAGCGCTCGATCCTGATCGTGGGCCGCGAGCGCCACGACGTGCTGGGGTTGCTGATCTCCCCCGAGCGGGAACACGAAAACGATGAGCGGTGGTTTGAAATCGGGCCGGGCGATTGGGAATCCTCCGGCCAGCCATGCTGGGTGCGTTTGGATAAGACTCTGGTCGTGCCGGAATCAGATGTGGAACGTCGCGGCACCACCGTCCCGCCACGCCGCTTCCAGCGGGTGGCCAACACGCTGCGCGAACGCTTCAACTGGTCGTAACTCCAACAGTTTGGTTTGTGCAGTTCACACTGTTATTCTTTCGGGGTTGTTCGCATCCGGCGCTCAATAGGGTGTGCGGTGCTACGCGGACAGGACCTTGGGTTCGCGTTTGATACCCAAAGCACTGCACGCAATGCCCTGCCAGATGCCGCGACATGTACATGTTCGATTGAGAAACCAAGAGGTATTTCACGATGGCAAACATCAAGCAGCAGAAGAAGCGCGTTCTCACCAACGAGAAGCGTCGTCAGCGCAACAAGTCCTTCCGTTCCGCTACCCGCACGGAGATCCGTAAGTTCCGTGAGGCTGTGGAGTCCGGCGACAAGGCTGCCGCTGAGGCACAGCTGCGCGTTGCTTCCCGCAAGCTGGATAAGGCTGTGACCAAGGGCGTCTTCCACCGCAACTCTGCGGCGAACAAGAAGTCCAACATGGCTCGCGCCCTGAACAAGATGGACTAATTGCCGTTGTTCACAGGTTGATCCCGCCCAGGTTTATTCGGGGCGGGATTTACTTGTTTCTAACGCCGCGTGCGGCCCGACAAAAGAGGAACTTCCGTGAAAATTAAAAAGCGTGCGGTTGCGGCCGCGCTGACGTTTAGCCTGATGGCATCCCCTGCAATCGCTCCAGAGGCGAAGGCTGCAGACCCGTCCGTTTCGGCATCCGTGGATGCAGCTGAGCTCGTTTCGGCATTGTCGAAACTCCTTCCGATGAATAACCCGCAGGTCAAGCAGGCGCTTGGCGTGTTGACGTTGATCATCGCCGGTATTTTGGTAGCGGTGCCGATGGCGGAAGCGGGGTCGTCGATACGCAATGGCGCCGTGGGCGACAAGGCTCCGGGCAAGCACACGCGCCGCATCGTGGTGGATGGCACCTCGCGCTCCTACGATGTGGTCCTGCCGTCGAACTACTCCGAGGGCGTCGCCTACCCGGTGATTCTTGGTTTTGGTGGCTGGCAGCACACCGCGAGCCAGACGCGTGACTACCAGAAGTTCGAGACCGCAATCGACAACACGATTGTGATCTACGCGCAGGGTGTTGACAACGCGTGGGCTGGCGCGCCGTATGCCCGCACGTCGCTGAATGAGGACATCGCCTACACGCGCGCCATTATCGACGAAGCCGCGACCCAGTACGGCGCCGACCCGAACCGTGTCGTCGCAGCCGGCCTGTCCAACGGCGGCGGGTTTGCGGCCGCACTTGCCTGCCACGCCCCCGACACCGTCAAGGCGGTCGCCTCCGTCGCTGGTGCGTTTTACAACCCGACCGTGACCGGCTGTACCTCCGGATCGGTGCCCACGCTGATCATGCACGGCACCAACGACAACGTTGTGGGATACAACGGCGGTATCCGGCACGGTGCGTTCTACGAGTCGGTGGATAGCGTCATGCGCACCATGGCCTCGAAGAACAAGTGCTTGGGCACGACCACCCGTTCGCGCTCCGGCAACGTGACCACGTTTGAGGCGCAGGGCTGCGACGCGGCCACGCGCGTGGAGCGCATCGAGGGTGGCATCCACACCTGGTTCACCGACCCGAGCGCAACCGCCCACACGGTGCGCTTCCTCCTGCCCTACCTGTAAACGGCGAGCCGTTTACAGGGCGGTTAGAGCGCCAGCGCCCCGCGCACGATCAAGGTCAGGCCGACGATAACGAAGAACGCGCCTGCACCGATGTCGATGTAGGGGCCGGCGCTCAGGAACTTGCGCCGCACCCGCTGGGTAGAGATCACCTGGACGAAGACGGCGAACAGGACGAAGGAGCTCAGCCACAGCGCAAACGTCACGATGAGGGCGGTGCTCAGGCTGGGGCTGGGCGGCAGCAGTGGGGCGATCATGGCGGACAGCGCGATGACGATCTTGGGGTTGGCGAGGTTCGTTGCTAAGCCACGCATGTATGCAGAGCGCACCGTGCCGAGCCGCTGCTCCGCCTCTTCGAGGGTCATTGGTGGGTTGTGCCGATCCGCGAGACCACCACGAACGTTGCTCGCACCCATCGCGATCAGCACTGCACCACCCACCAGTTGGACGTAGGTCAGCGCGTCTGGGAACGCGTTGAGCAGCGCCGCAGCGCCAAAGACAGTGAGCGCGCACCACATGAGCACGCCAGTTTGGATGCCGATGGCGGTTGCCCACCCGTGGCGGCGCGAGCGCGTCGCTGTGCGGGTAATCAGCACCACGTCGGGACCTGGCGCGGCGGCACCGATGACGTTGAGGCCGATGATGACGGCGAGATCTCCCGGCGCGATCATACAAGCTCCGCGATGCGTCGCACGGCGTTTTCCAGGGCGAACTCGGCGTCGCCGCCTTGGCCTTTCACCTCTGCGTCGAGGTCAGCCACGATGATCACCGCTTCGGACACCGCTCGGCCAGACCAGTGGCGCGCCACCTGCATGGTTTTCTTGGCCACGTACGGGTGCATGCCTACGGTGCGTGCGATCTGGTCGGGGTTGCCGCGCACGCCGTAAAGTTTCGCGATGTCGCCGACTTTGTGGGCGAGCGCTGCGGCGATGGTGGCCGGTTTGACGCCCAGTTGAAGCGCCCGGCGCGTCGATGCGAGTGCGCGGTCGGCGCGGCCGGCGACCATTTGGTCGGCGATGTCAAAGCCTGCGACCTCCGCGACGCCAACGTAGTATTCGCGCACTGCGGCGACGGTGATTTCCCCGTCGGTGTCGGCGACAAGCTGGCTAACGGCGGAGGCGAGTTCGCGCAGGTCTGAGCCGACGGATTCCAAGAGTGCGGCAACCACATCGGGGGTAGGGCGCACGCCGTGGGAGCGGAACTCTTCGGTGACCCAGGTGCGACGTTGGCCGTCGTTAAGCGGATTGGCCTCGTGCACATCGGCGAGTTTTTTGAACTTGGGCACCAGCGATTTCTGCCGCCCACCACCGGTGTGCTGGATGATGATCACGATGCCGGGCGCAGGATCCACGCACGCTTTCAGCAGTACCTCGGTGGGTTCTTTGCCTGCGAGTTCTGCGTGTTTGACCAGTACGACGCGGTCTTCGGCGAACAGTGACGGGCTGGTTGCCATGGCGATTTCGCCTTCGGTGACGTCGCCTGCGCGCAGGGTGGTCACTTCGATGCCGTCGCCAGCGTCGGCAATGATCTTTTTTGTGGCACGCTCGGCGAGGAATTCGTCTTCGCCTAAGACAAGGTGCACGGGGTTGAGCATGACGACCATCTTAAAACTCTCGCCGCGGCAGCACTTGGGTGCCATCCGGGTAGATGGCAACGTTGCCGTCGCGGTTGGGAAAGATCACGGGGATGCCCTGGTCAGTGACCACGGGTCTTCGGTGGGGGCGGCCCTTTTCAAGCACGACAACAAGCTGCGTGCCCGGCGGAATGGGCAGGGCATCTTCTTGCTTTTCGACGACATGAGCACGCAACCTGCCCACATCCACCGGCGTGCCCGCCGGCGCCTGCGACAGGACCACACCAAACCCGCACACAAGCGCCGCCGCCAGAGTGGTCTTCGGGTATCCGGCAAACAAGCCCGCGAGGAACCATCCGTAGACAACCACGACGACGATGGGTTCCGTCTCTACCGTGGCACCGGGAAACCGTGCACCGTTTTCTGCAACCACACGCACCCAATAGGCCATGGGTTCCACCACCCACAGCACAGGTGTAGCCAACCCGCCGTGGATGAGGCTGAGCAGCACCGCCGCAAGGCCGAGGACGGTCACCGGGCCGGTCACCGGTGCGACGATGACGTTTGCCACCACAGAGACTAAAGAAGCCCGGCCGGCCATCATGGCGACAATCGGCATCGTCGCTACGTCGGCGGCAACCGCAACGGCAAGTGCACGCACGAGAATGTCGGGCCAGCCCGTGGCAGCAAGGACGCGGTACAACAGCGGAAACAGCGCGACGATGCCCGCGGTCGCCGCTACCGAGAGCGCGAACCCGTAATGCACCGCCAGGTCTGAGTCCACCAGCACTAGGCCGATCACCGATAAACACAGCGCGTGGATCGGCTCGGACTGGCGTGAAGCCAACACTGCAGTCAACCCCACCAACCCAGACACGGAAGCGCGCAGCACGCTCGGCTCGGGTCCGACCAGCGAGGCGTAGAGCAACAGCGCCGCAGCCGACGCCACGATACGGCCCCGCAGCCCCAAGCCCACTGCCGCTGCGGCAATCGCTGCGAACGTGGTCACGATTGCCACGTTCGCACCAGAGACTGCTGACAGGTGCGAGAGGCCAGTGTCGATGTAATCCTGCTGTTCTTGGCTGGTTTGCAACGAGACGTCCCCGAGCACCATGCCCGGGATCAGCCCTTGGGCGGACTCCCCCACGGTGGCCTGGACAACGCCGGCAAACGTTTCCCGGGTGTGCTGTGCAAACGCAGCCAACCCCTGCGGTGGGGCGACCACCTCAACTGACCCGTTGACCGCGATCGGGTTGATCCCAGCCATCTCCGATTCCTTCACCACGCCGCGCACAACCACCTGGGCGCCGGACACGGCAGTGTCCGGCACTTCATCGACAAACACGGGCGTCAGCGTCGGGTTGCCGTCTACCTGCACGCCGACGATGAACCCGCCGGTGCTCGTCTGCTTCGGCGCGCCCGATACCCGGCCCACGAACTGACCCGCGGGCTCCCACGCCCGCGCAATGCGCAGTCGCACCCCGGTGGTCACGACGGCGGCCGCACCCATCCCCGCAATGAACACCGCCTGCCCGTAGGCGCGCAGCACCACAGCACCGATAACGGCCACCAGCACCACAACCACCGCAATGCCCACTCCGAGGGTGATCGCCACCGCAGCCGCTGCCCACACCACCAGCGCCGCCGGGACAAGCCTGATCTCCCCCACTTACCCCACGCCCCCGTCTATAAGCCAACCTGGTCGCGCATTGCCGCAAGTTTCGCCGGTCCAATTCCTTTCACGTCAGTCAACGCATCTACCGACGCAAACGGCCCGTTTGCCTCACGGTGCGCCACGATCGCGGCTGCGGTTGACGGGCCGACTCCGGTAATCGTCGTCAATTCCTGCACCGATGCGGAGTTGATCGACACCACCCCACCCGCCGAAGCGCCAGCAGCGCCAGCACCGCCACCGGAATCCGTAGCGGCCGGTGGGGCGTGTTGGGAGCGGACGTGGATCTGTTGGCCGTCGACAAGCAACTGCGCATGATTGATCGAGATCAAGTCCGCATCCGGCAATGGCCGGGCCGTCTGCAGCGCATCCGCGACCCGTGCACCCTGGTTCAACGTGATCAGGCCCGGGTTTTCCACCTCACCAACAACAGAGACCACCACGGTGCCTGTGACCTCGGTGGGAGAGGCGACCTGTTCCCACGCAACGCCCTCATCATCCACGGGGCCGGATCGGGTCACCGCCCATCCGCCGACGGCGAGCAGCACTGCACCGGCGGCGGCCGCAGCTTGTTTCACAGGGATGCGCACCCGCGGCTCTGGGTAGCGCACCGTCAGGAGGTCTTCTTCCCCGGTGGGCCGGGTGAGCTCCTTGAGTCGTTCAGTGGCGTTCACACCAAAAACGCTATAAACCCCCGGCGCACTCGCCAAGGGGTCAGAAAAAATCTGTGGATAACCCGCCATCTACGGGCGACGAAAACAACAGTTATCCACAATTACGAGATGAGAACACCACCGACAGGCCTATTGCCCCTTCGCCGGTATGCATCGCGATCACCTTCACCAGCGGCTCGACCATGACCCGTGAGCCTTCCGGAAGTGTTTCGCGCAGCAGGTCCGCGAGTTGCTCGGCGGCGTCCGGCGCGTCCGCGTGCTGCACTGCGGCGAAAACGGGCTCGTCGCACGCGCGCTCTTCTACCAACTCGGTGAGTTTGGCAAACGCCTTCGACTGTGTGCGAGTCTTGCCCGCGAGTTCGAGCTTGCCTTCCCTGATGTGCAGGATCGGCTTGTTTGCCAGCAGCGCAGCCGAGAGCATCGCGGTGCCGGCAGGCAGGCGGCCGGACTTGCGCAAATCGTCGAGTTGGTGCAGGTACAACCACGTTTCGGAGCGCGCGATGGTGGACTTCGCCATCGCTTCGCACTCGTCTAACGTGCCGCCTTCCGCCGCAACAGTCGCGGCTGCCATCGCTGCGGCGCCGATCGCCATGCCCGCGGAGTGCGTCTCCACGACACGGACCGTGCCTGGGAACACCGCAGAGGCGGCCACCGCAGCCGACCAGGTGGACGAGAACGTCTTAGCAAGGTGGAGGGCGATCACACCGTCGTCGCCACCACGCTCGAGCTGGCGGGCATAACAGGCGGCAAGTTCCAGCGACGACAACCCGGACGAGGACTCCCCTTCTGCGTCCTCGACACGGTGCAGGTCAACGACGCAGATATCGAGTTCCTCCACGACCTCCTGCGGCAACCCCGCGGAGGAATCCACCACGACGCGAACACCCATTAGTTACGGCCTCGGTTCCAGGCTTCGATGTACCACTGGGTCTTGGTGTCGTCGTCAATGCACGGCATTGCCACCAGCCGTGACGTGTTCGCGTTACCGAGCCCCTTGAACAGCGGATACTGAGACACCTGCAGGCCAAGCAGCGTGGCGGTCAGCGCGGCGATCGTGCCACCGTGCGCGACAAGCAAAACGGCGGCGTTGTCCCACTCGTCGTGATCCCGCATGAGTTCCATGACCACTTCGCGGGAACGTTGCGCAACGTCGATGCGGCTTTCGCCCTCCGGCGGCGCCCAGGTCGGGTCGGTGCGCCACAGTGCACGAGCCCCATCATGCGCGGTGTCCACTTCCTCGTGCGTCTTGCCTTGCCACTGGCCGAGGTGGGTCTCGCGCAGACGCTTATCGACGACTACCTCAAGGCCCAAATCCGCCGCCACCACATCAGCCGTCACCTTCGCCCGCATCAGGTCGGAGGACACGATCTTGTTAATACCCAAGTGCCGTAGGTCCTCTGCCGCAGCGTGCGCCTGGGCGCGTCCGCGCTCGGACAGTTCAGTATCCAGCTGGCCCTGCATGCGGCGGGTTGCGTTATAGAGCGTCTCGCCGTGACGCAGCAAAATCAGTCGGCGCTGCATGGGTCTTAGTACTCGTCGTCCGCGGCTTCGGGTCCCTCACCTGCCAGGGGAAGGTCCTCGATGGTCTGGGCTTTGCGCAGGTCGGCTTCGTCGCCAAACGCTGCGGGACGCTCGTACGGTTCGAGCCCCTCGACCTCAATGGCCGGGCAGTCTGCGTACAGGCGGTCCAGGCCGTAGAACTCGCGCTCGGCTTCGCGCTGGATATGGACCACGAAGTTGCCGTAGTCAAGCAACACCCAGCGGTTTTCGCGGTTGCCCTCACGGCGCTTCGGTTCAACACCCAGGTCGGTCAGGTCGCCTTCGACCTCTTCAACAATGGCGGCAACCTGGCGTTCGTTATCTGCAGAGACGATGACGAACACGTCGGTGATCGCCATGACGTTAGACACGTCGATAACAGCGATATTGGTGCCGAGCTTCTCGTCGGCGGCCTTCGCGGCTACCTTGGCGCGGTCAATGGAGATCTGCGGGGCAGTCAAGTGGCAATCCTTATTCAGGTCATGGACAAATCAACTGGGCCATTGTCCCACGTATGACCGCAACATTTCCAGTTCAGGGGTCGCGCCTAGGGTGCGTAGAGCGAATTCTTCGCGATGTACTGCACCACACCCTCCGGCACCAGGTACCAAACCGGGCGCCCGTTGGAGGCGCGCTCGCGGCAATCGGTCGAAGAAATCGCCATGGCGGGAATCTCCACGAGGTGCACGCGTTCCTGGATATCCGCAGGCAGCATGTCTTCGCGCAACTCGTAGCCGGGGCGCGTCACGCCGACGAATTCGGCGAGTTCAAACATTTCTTCCCAGTCGTGCCAGGACATGATCGACGCCAACGCGTCCGCGCCCGTGATAAAGAACAGGGCCTCGTCCGGGAATTGTTTTCGTAGGTCCCGCAGGGTGTCAATCGTGTAGGTGGGTCCCCCGCGGTCGATATCCACCCTTGAAACGGAGAAGCGCGGGTTGGACGCGGTGGCCACCACGGTCATCAGATAGCGGTCTTCCGCCGGACTGATGTGCCGGTCGGCCTTCTGCCACGGCTGGCCGGTGGGTACGAAGATGACCTCGTCGAGGTTGAAGCGATCCGCCACCTCACTCGCGGCAACGAGGTGGCCGTGGTGGATCGGGTCGAACGTGCCACCCATCACCCCGATGCGCCGGGCGTTGTCCAGCGATGCCGCGTAGTGCTCAGCCATTGGGTGTTTACCTCAGTCCTGGCAGTGGCTGGATGTTAATCGACTCAATAAACAGCAAAGACATGCCGATGACGCCTGCGACCAGCGCGCCGAGAATACCCAGCACCGTGCCGATAATCACCGGACGATTCGACTCGTCAGCCCACTTTGCCTTGTTGGAGCTGCCCGGCTGGGACACGGTCTCCGTGACACAGATCTGCTCGCCCTTGCTGTTGGTCACCGGGACGGGGTTGCCGCCCTCCTCATCAACTTTCCACTGGCACGTCTCCTTGACGGTTTTCGTTTCCTCGGTCTTGCGCACAAACTCTGCGGCCGAGGCAACAGTAGGCGTCGCGCCAGCCAACAACGCGGCAGCGACAGTAGCGGAAATGATGCGGTTCATTAGCGGTAGCGTACCTGATCAACAAATCGGCCGAAAGCATCCGAGACTTGGTTGTCCCAGCGCGATGGCCAACGGAAGTAACGCGCGTGGTTGCCACCAGTTGGCTGGGATGCCTGCAGCGTCTGAATGGACAGGTCACACACGGAGTCCTGCGGCAAGCAGTAGTTCACGCGGTTCGGGGTCGCCCCTGCGGTCTTGGTGTTAAACGGCAAGAAGCCAAGCATGCCTCCGGCACCACCTGCTGGCACGCCGACGGTGGACCAATCCCCCGCCGCCGTGTTCGGGTTGCCAAAGTAGACCACACCCGCCAACTGGCCACGGCGTGCCAGTTCGCGCTCGTGCTCAAGCAGAATCATCGCGCCTTGCGAGTAGCCGGACAGGATGTACTTCGGGCGGCAACCACTGCGATGCTCGTAGTCATTGACCATCTGCATCACACCGGTGCGTCCGATCTGGACCGAATCCACGAACTCTGTGGCTACTCGCCTTGCCATCATCCACACCGGGTTGGCGTACTGCAGCGCAAGAGCCAGTGCCTGCAGGATGGTGCTTGGTACGGCAACCGACGGTACGTCGTATTCGGGGAACGTCGCCGGGTAGTAGCGCGGCTCCAGGCCGATGACCTCGACGTCCTTCATCAGCGAGTTACCGCCGTGGGTGGCTGCGTAGCGACGCTCCGCATGCTGCAGGAACGCACGAATCGTCTCACCCTCCCAACCGTTGGAGGTCCACGGCGCAGCCCACGAATACTTCGTGCGGTAAATCTGCGTGTTCTGGCCCGAGCCGCGGGCAGCGATGACGGCGACCGCCGGACAGCGCGTCTGCGCGTCTGCTTCGGGGGTCGGTGCGACGGGGCTCAACGTTGCGGTCACAGCCGTCGCAATAGCCGTGGCAAACAGCGCAAACTTGGCGCGAATGGAGGTCCGGGATTTTAGCACGCCGATAGACTAGCGCACCTGGCCATTACCTTCCAGAATCCACTTCGTGGTGGTCAGCTCCGGTAACGCCATGGGTCCGCGTGCGTGAAGCTTCTGTGTAGAGATGCCGATCTCTGCACCCATGCCGTATTGCTCCCCATCCGTGAATGCGGTCGAGGCGTTGAGGACGACGGCGGCGGAGTCGACGGCGGCAGCAAATCGTCGCAAAGCATCTGCGTCTTGGGCTGCGATCGCATCCGTGTGGCCGCTGGAGTAACGCGCGATGTGCGTGGTCGCACCATCGACGCCGTCAACGATGGCGCTTGCGATGTCCATGCTGAGGTATTCCTCGGCGAAGTCCTCCTCCGTTGCGGGTTCTACGGTGGCACCGAACGCAGCATGCTTATCGACGTCACCATGCACCACCACACCAGCCTCCTGCAGCGTCGCGATGATGGTGTGTTTGTCGGTCTCGGACAGGTGGGCGTCGATAAGCACCGTCTCTGTCGAGTTGCACACGCTGACCCGGCGCGTCTTGCCGTTGAGCAGCATCGCGATCGCCTTGTCCAGATCTGCGGACGCGTCGATGTAGAAGTGACAGTTGCCAGTGCCGGTCTCGATGGTGGGCACGATCGCGCCGGTCACCACCGCGTTGATCAAACGTGCGCTGCCGCGCGGGATGACCACGTCCACCAGCCCGCGGGCGGTGATGAGATCCTGGACAGAATCGTGGCTCTCGCACGGCAGGAGCTGCACCGCCTCACGCGGCAGGTCGTTGCCTGCGAGGACGTCCTGCAGCACTGCGACGAGCGCCTCGTTGGAGTGGCGTGCCGTCTTGGAGCCACGAAGCAGGGCCACGTTGCCCGACTTCAGCGCCAGACCGAACGCATCGACGGTGACGTTCGGGCGTGCCTCGTAAACCATGCCCATCACGCCGAGCGGGACGCGCACCTTCTTCATCTGAATCCCGTTGGGCAGCGTACGTCCGGTAAGCACCTCGCCCACCGGATCCTGCAGGCCCGCAACCTGGCGCAGCCCCCCGGCGATGCCGTCGATGCGTTCCTCGTCGAGCGCCAGCCGGTCCAACACCGACTCCGCCAGCCCGTTCGCGCGACCCTCTTCGATGTCGCGCGCGTTGGCTTGAAGGATTTCACCTGCGCGCTCGGCCAGTGCCTCCGCTGCCGCCAACAGCACCGCATCCTTCGCCGGTGTCGGCAGCGCCGCAATCGTCGGGGCAACATCCTTGGCACGCTGTGCTTTCTGCAGTACCTCGTCGCGTCCGGCTTGGCGTTGCTGATCAGTCTGTTGGGCAGTCATGCGGCAATCGTAGCGTTAATGCAACTGCCAAGGTCTTGACACCGACAGTGGGCTGGCGCACCATTTTTTTCATGTCCGACAAGCACACGCCCGAGCCTGAAAACGTAAAACGATCAGAAGCCTTAGCGCGACTTACCAAACTTCCCCGGGTGGACACCGGGCAAGAATCCGTCGCAGACGCGGTGCGCGCAGAGCGGGACTCTGCTGCACTGACGTAGTGGTGATCTAGTACCCCGCCTCGACGTCAACCTCGGTCGACATCTTCTCCCCCGCTTCGAAGAGGTCCCAGTTCTTCAACGCCAGCGCCCCGATGCGGCGTTCCATGTACCGCGGGATATTCGCGGTGTGCGGCGTGATCACACAGTTGTCCAGGTCCCACAGCTTGTGGTCCGCCGGCAGCGGCTCCGGCTCCGTCACGTCAAGGCCCGCACCGCGGAGCTTGCCGTTGACCAATGCGTCGGTGAGCGCGTCCGTATCAATCAGCGGACCGCGCCCAACATTGACGACGACCGCCGTGTCCTTCATCTGCTCAATCCTCTGCGCATTCACCATGTGGCGGGTCTCCTCCGTCAACGGGGTAAGCAGGACAAAGTAATCGTGATCAGCCCAGACCCCGTCAGCGTCCTTCATAGCGACGGTCCGGTCCGCGCCGTCCACCGGGTTGCCCGAGCGGTTCACGGCGGTGATCTCCATTCCGAACGGCTCCAGGAACCGAATCAAGGTCTTACCGATCCCACCAGCACCAATCAGGGCGAGCTTCTTGTTATCGAAGAGGTACTCCTTCTCTTTGAACAGCTGTGTGTTGTTCCACTCGCGGTCCACAGCCTTCATGCGGTGCTCGACAGCCAGCAGGAGGGCGAGGGTGGATTCGGCCACGGTGTCGTCGTAAAGCCCACCCGCATTAGCAAAGCGCACGCCATTGGCCGCATGTTCAGCCAGGATGCCAGCCTCCAGCAAACCCTCGATGCCGGCGTACTGGATCTGCACGACCTTCACGCTGTCGGGCAGCTCATCTGGGAAATCCTTCGGACCGCCGCCGAACAGTACCAAGTCCGGGTTGTCCTCGAGGGCAACGTACTGGTGCCCCTGCGCCTCCAGCGCGGCGATGGGCTCGTCTTTGGGCTTGGGCAAATACGTGAACTTCATGCCTGCCCAGAGTACGGAAAATCTCCGCGGAGAGCACCAATGGAAGCAGCACATGTGCAGTGAAAATTGTAGGTAGCTGGAAGACAACAAACTCCCCTGACATTTCCATCAGAAAGCAGTCAACTAAACTTTCAAAATCCTGTACGGTTTTTCATGCCCCCGCCCGCGCTAGAAGGCTTGCCAATGACATCTCCGCTCTCCCCCGCTCTCGTGATCTACTTGATGGACCAGGGACACCGCCAAGTAGATATTGCCCGCGAGTACGGCGTTTCCCGTCAATACATCCACCACCTTGCGAAACAAGGTGGCTACAATCCTCCGACCACAATCGTTCAAGAGAACTTGCCTTGGGACGTCGACCCCGCTTTCGCAAGGAATTCAACCTTTATTGCTTTCCGACTCATTGGCCACAATATGGTCGCGCCCGGAAAGCTGACTGAAGAGTCTCGTGAACGTGCCAACGGACTCTTAAAACGTCTTCGTCAATTCGATGTGGTCGTCGATTACGATCCGTCATATCCACCTGTCATTGGCCTGACCAGCCTGCCAGGTTTCGCCTACCTGCCGCGCACTGCAGAAGACGAGAATTTCGTAATGAAGATCAAACCCGGAACCCGCGTCACCCCGCTGGGCGACAAGATCTGGCGGATGCCTGACGAGCCGATTATCTAACCCCTACAACCGCGACGCGTAGTTGCTCAGGTAGTCCGCGTGGACGACTGGGCGACGCTGCTGTTCGGGCAACTCGTCGGAGTGGCGACCCAGCATCCCGGCAAGTTCGGCGGCGTCGTACGCCACTTCCCCGCGGCCGATAGCTTCTGAATCCGGCCCGAGGATCTCCACGATGTCGCCAGCGTGGAACTCGCCTTCAATCCCGGTGATCCCCACCGCGAGCAGGCTCGTGCCGCCACGTGTTACGGCTTCAACCGCACCGTTGTCCAGGCGCAGCACACCTTCCGCGTCTGCCGCGTAGAGCGCCCAGAACTTCCATGCCGACAGTTTCCGGCCTGGTCGTGTGTGGAACACGGTACCCACCTGGGCGTGGTCGAGTGCGGCGTCGATGTTCTCCGTTGCAGTGAGCAGCACCGGCACGCCGCCGCGCGCCGCCAGGCGAGCCGCCGACACCTTCGCAGCCATGCCGCCAGTGCCGAAAACGCCGCCGTCGCCGGCTTGGACGGCTTCGAGGTCCTTGCCGGTTCGGACTTCGTCGATACGCACTGCCCCAGGCTCAGCCGGGTTGCGGTCATAGAGCGCATCCACGTCGGAGAGCAACACCAGCGCGTCCGCGGCGATCAGCGTAGCGACGATCGCCGACAATCGGTCATTATCACCAAACCGCATCTCAGAGGTGGCAACCGTGTCGTTTTCGTTGACGATCGGCACCGCACCCATCTGACGCAGCCGCTCGAGTGTGCGCTGCGCGTTGCGGGCGCGCTCACGCGAACCGGCATCGGACTGGGTCAGCAACACCTGGCCAGTCGTCCGGTCGTAGCGCGCAAACGAGGCGCCCCACACCTGAGCCAGGTGAATCTGGCCGACCGAGGCTGCGGCCTGCTTCGTCGCCAAATCACGCGGGCGCGTCTTCAACCCGAGCGGGACCATGCCGGCGGCGATCGCACCGGAGGACACGACAACCACGTCGGTACCGCGGGCGATGCGTCCTTCGATGGCGTCGACGATGCGGTCGATTTTTGCTGGGGATACCTGCCCGGTGTCGTCGACAAGTGAACTGGTGCCCAGCTTCACCACAATGCGACGTGCGGACGCGATCTGGCTGCGAAGATCCGACATCCCTATCCCTGCCAGCGCTCGCGATCGGCCTCTTCGCCGGTGCCGTAGTCGTACTCGTCGATCAGGCCACGACGAGCCTGCGATGCACGCTTGCGCTCTGCCGAGGACACACGGTCGGTGCCACCAAGACGCGCGTCCTGGCCACGGCCGGCAAGGGTCGGGTCGCCACCGATCGATGGCTCCCAGTCGAAGGAGATCTCACCAATCGTGACCGTATCGCCCTCTTCCGCGCCGAGCTTGCGCAGCATTTCCTCCACGCCAGCTTTGTTCAGACGGTCAGAGAGGTAGCCGATGGCCTCGTCGTTTTCAAAGTCGGTCTGGCGGATCCAACGCTCCGCCTTCTCACCGGTAACCAGCCAACCCTCCGGGTACATCGGGTCGCGGGTGACCTCGATGCCGCCACGGTTGGAACGACCCACCGCGCGCGGACGGATCACCTCAGCCTCAGCGGTGCGCTCCGGCTTCGGGCGTGCCTTGCGCGCCTTCTTCACAATCTCCCACATCGCCCACTTCAGCTCATCAAGACCCTCGCGGGTCGCGGTGGAAATCATGTAGATCGGCCAGCCGAACTTCTCCTCGATGTCGTCCTTGAGGAACTCCGCGAGCTCCTTAGCCTCCGGCACGTCCATCTTGTTCAGCACCACAATGCGGGGACGCTCGCGCAGATCGCCCAGGCCGGTGTCCATATCCAACGCCTCGGCGTAGGTATCCAATTCGTGCTCCAGCGCCTCGATGTCAGAGATCGGGTCGCGCCCCGGCTCCATCGTGGCCACATCCACGATGTGGGCCAGCACGGCGGTGCGCTCGATGTGACGCAGGAAGTCCAGACCAAGCCCCTTGCCCTGGCTTGCCCCCGGAATCAGCCCGGGCACATCGGCGATGGTGAACGTATCATGGCCAACGTTGACCACACCCAGGTTCGGCGCGAGCGTGGTAAAGGGGTAGTCCGCAATTTTCGGCTTTGCCGCGGAGAGCACTGCAATTAACGACGACTTCCCCGCCGACGGGAAACCCACCAGGCCCACATCAGCCATGGACTTCAGTTCCAGGATCAGGTCCAGCGCTTGGCCCGGTTCACCCTTGAGCGCGAAGCCCGGTGCCTTGCGCTTGGCGGTAGCCAGCGCAGCATTGCCCAGCCCACCGAAACCGCCTTCTGCGGCGATGAAGCGGGTTCCAGGCACGGTGAGGTCTGCGAGCACCTCGCCCTCTTCGCTGCGCACAACGGTGCCGACCGGCACCTCGAGCACGAGATCCTCGCCGCGTGCACCGTTGCGCCAATCACCCGCGCCGTTGCCACCACGCTTCGCCTTCACGTGTGGGCGGTATTGAAAGTCCAGCAGGGTGTGCACCTGCGTGGAGACTTCCAAGATGATGTCACCGCCGTGGCCGCCGTTGCCACCGTCCGGTCCGCCGAGGGGTTTGAACTTTTCGCGGTGGACGGACACACAGCCGTGGCCACCATCGCCGGCTTGGAGGTGCAGGGTGGCACGGTCAACGAATTGAGCCATGGTTGTTTTCCGCCTTTCTGTAACACGGACGATGATATGCAAAAAGCGCCGCAAGCCCGAATGCACGGGACCTGCGGCGCCGAAGCGTTACACGCGCTTACGCGGTTGCGGTGTTTTCCTCAACAACGCCTGCTGCCTCAGCCTGCTCGAGGACCTCGGAAGCAACACCCTGGCCGTCAGCCGGGATGATGTTGACGATGCGACGCTTGCGCTTGATGCCGAACTGCACGGAGCCGGAGGCCAGTGCGAACAGCGTGTCGTCGCCACCACGGCCGACGTTGTCGCCCGGGTGGAACTTGGTGCCGCGCTGGCGGACGATGATCTCGCCGGCCTTGACCTGCTGGCCACCGAAGCGCTTCACGCCGAGGCGCTTCGACTCAGAGTCACGACCGTTCGAGGAGCTGGATGCACCCTTCTTGGTTGCCATAGTTCAATCTCTCCTAGTTGGTTACTTGATGCCAGTGATCTTGACGGTGGTCAGCGGCTGGCGGTGACCCTGACGGACCTTGTAGCCGGTCTTGTTCTTGTACTTCAGAATCTTGACCTTCTTGCCCTTGCCCTGCTCAACGATCTCCGCGGAGACCTTTGCCTTGGACAGAGCGTCGGCACCGGAGGTGACGTTTGCGCCATCAACGAGAAGGACCGGGGTGAGTTCGACCTTGTCGCCTGCTTCACCCTCAAGCTTCTCGACCTTGACGAGGTCGCCTTCGGCAACCTTGTACTGCTTGCCGCCGGTCTTGACGATCGCGTACATAGAGGGTTACCCCTTATCTCTACTCGCCCAACCTCGGCATGCAACGAGGTCGGAATGGAACAACTTAAGCGTTTTAGGGCCTAACGTGGCCAGCCGTGCCCGCATGCAAAGGCAACGAGGCGGCACGCCCCAAAACAGCGACTGCCAAAGACTACACCGCCCCTACGCGTTACTCCAAACCGCGCCCGCCACCACGTCGGGTAGCACGGCGGCGGCCGCGTCGTGCAGCAGGCGCTTGTCGACGAGTCTCCTTCTTCACCGGCTTGTCCTCCGGATCCGCTGCGACGTGCTGACGCACCGGCGCAGAGGTTGCCGACTTGCGGACAACACGACGGCGACCACGACGGTTCGTCTTCGTCGTCACCTGCACGGTTGCCCCTGCTTCTGCGCTCCTCGATTTACGAGACGCACTGCGCTTCGGGGTCTTTTCTTCCTGCTGTACCTGCTGTTCCTGCTGCGCTTGCGACTCCTGCTCGAAGTCTTCCCGGCGCGGCCTGTGATCGGATCGGGAGTTGCCGCGCGTGCGACGCTTGCGGCGCGGCGAGGCCTCGAACTCCTCAACCGCTTCCTCGTACGTCTGGGTCGGCTTCTCTGGCTGCGCCGGCTTGTCGGACCGCTCGCCGCGCTCCGGGGTGGTGTCGCTGTCACGCTGCCCATCACGCTGCTCAGTGCGCTGCTCACCACGCTGCGGGGCGTCGGAGCGGCCGCGGCCACGGCTGCCGCCACGGCGGCCACGACGGCGGGTCTGGCGCGGCTTCTCTTCGCCAGCCGACTCTTCAGTCGGCTCCTCAGCGGAGCCGTTTACAGATTTGTCAGAGGAGAAGATGGAGTCGAGCAGTTCGTCCATGTGGTCGTCGTCAAGCGGCTGCTTCTGCTGCGGCTTGCGCTGAGGCTGCTTCGACTCGCGCGACTTGCGAGCAGGGCGGTCGGGCTTCCTCTCCTCGGCCTCGACGGGGTCCTCGGTGAGCACAACACCGCGGCCATCACAGCACTCGCACGGCTTGGAGAACGTCTCCAGCAGGCCGGTGCCCAGGCGTTTGCGAGTCAACTGCACCAGGCCCAGCGAGGTCACCTCAGAGACCTGGTGGCGGGTGCGGTCGCGGCCCAGCGCCTCGTTGAGACGGCGCAGCACGAGGTCCTGGTTTTCCGGCAGGATCATGTCGATGAAGTCGATGATGATCATGCCGCCAATGTCACGCAGACGAATCTGACGCACGATCTCCTCAGCCGCCTCGAGGTTGTTCGAGGTGACCGTCTCCTCCAGCGAGCCACCAGAGCCGGTGAACTTGCCGGTGTTGACGTCGATCACCGTCATCGCCTCAGTGCGGTCAATGACCAACGTGCCGCCCGACGGCAGCCACACGGTGCGCGACAGTGCCTTGGAGATCTGTTCGTCGACACGGTATTCCTCGAACGCGTCCTTGCCCTCGTGGGCACCCCGGTCGAACTTCTCCAACCGATCCAGCAGATCCGGCGCAACCGACTGCACGTACGCGTGCACGGTGTTCCAGGGCTTCCGGCCATCCACAATCAGGGAGGTGAAGTCCTCGTTGAACAGGTCGCGCACAACCTTGACCAGCAGGTTCGGCTCTTCGTAGAGGGTCACCGGCTTGGCACCCTTGGAGTTTTTCTCCTCCTCGGCACGTTTTTGGATCGAGGTCCACTGGTTGTGCAGACGGTTCACGTCCGCAGCAATCGCTTCCTCGCTGACGCCCTCTGCGGCGGTGCGGATGATGGCACCGCCCTTGCCCGGCACCACGTCCGCAAGGATCTGCTTGAGACGCTTGCGCTCCGGGGTGGGCAGCTTGCGGGAAATACCAGCGCTGCGCCCGCCCGGGACGTAGACCAGGTAGCGGCCTGCCAGCGAGATCTGGGTGCTCAACCGCGCACCTTTGTGCCCGATCGGGTCCTTGGTTACCTGCACCAGTACTTGGTCGCCGGACTTCAGCGCTTGCTCGATGCGGCGCGAACGCCCACCGAGGCCGGCAGACTTCCAATCCACCTCGCTGGCGTAGAGCACACCGTTGCGGCCCTGCCCGATGTCGATGAAGGCAGCTTCCATACTCGGCAGCACGTTTTGCACACGCCCCAGGTAGATGCTGCCAATCATCGAGGCCTGCGCATCGGAGGTAACAAAGTGCTCGACGAGCATGCCGTCTTCAAGCACACCAACCTGCGTGATCCGCCCCTGCCCGTCGTGGCGCTCCCGTTCACGCACGACCATGTGGCGCTCGACCGATTCGCGGCGCGCCAAGAACTCCGCCTGGCTCACAATGCGGGAGCGCTTGCGGTGTTCCTCGCGGCGCTCCGAGCGACGACGGCGCTGCGCCTCCAGACGAGACGACCCCTTGATCGCCACAGGCTCGTCGATCTCGCTGTGCGTATCGACGACACCCTCACCCGAATCCTCTACCTGGCCATCTTCGAGTGGCTCGTCTACCTGCTGCTTCTGTGAGGCGGTGTCCTCGGCCGGCTTCGCCTTGCGGGTGGCGCGGCGGCGTTCCGAACGCGTCGGTGCCTTAAACAGCGGCGCGTGGGTCGCGGGGATGCGATCCTCTTCCGGATCCTCCTGCGGCGCCGGGGTGATCTCGGGCTCGATATCGGTGAGCGGTTCCTCGGCCGGTTCCTCCGCTGGTTCTTCGGCAGGCTCCTCGGCCGGTTCTTCAGCCGTCTGCAGTTCCGCCTCGACCTTTTCTTCGATCTGGTGGATCTCGTTTTCCACGTCCTTGCGCACGCGGTTACGGATCTTCTCATCCGCCTCTTTATCGCGCTCAGGGTCGGATGTGGTGCTGGCACCTGCCGCCAAGGCGTCGAGAAGCATGTCTGCTTCCGCCTTGGTCAGCGTGGACTGCGCAACCTTCACCAGACCTAAGTCTGCGAGTGCGACAACCAAGTCCTTCGATGGGACATCAAGCATTTTCGCCAGGTTGAACACCCTGGTCTTTTCCGACAGCGCCGAGCGGTCAAAATCGGCGAAACGGTTTGATTTATTTTTAGCCAAAGCGGCACGCTCCAGTGTTCCTGCCGTGGCCAACCGTCATGTCCGGGCGCCGGCAAGACTACCGAGCAGCCGCGCGGAACATCGTGTGCCACGGGTATGCAAAAGTTTCTCAGCTCCGAGTCATCCTTGCTCGTCGCCTGAGACTCATTCTTGCACAACTTTCGTGCCACAGATACGCGACGCTACTGCTCGGCGACACGCAGGAGATCAATCACCGCAGAAACCGGGGCGTCGCGGTGGTTTTCGGTCACCGCAGCACCGACGGCTACCTGGACAACACGGGTGGAGTTCAGACCGTCCACACCATGCTGTTCCATCATTTTGGTGACCATGCCCTTGAGCTCCTCAAGACCAGCGGAGGAAAACGCCTGCACTTCGCCCGGCTCGCGTTCGGAATCAACGAAAGCATAGACCGTCTGGCGTACGCGCTCTGCTTGTGCGCACGAGATGACATTGACAACCGCTTCAGCGAACTGCACAGGGTCCTTCAGGTCGACGCTGCCCCCCATGATCTCGTGGAACACCTTACGGCGGGACTCAAAAAGCTGATCCAGGCATGTGACCACGAGCTTTTCGCGCGTGGAATAGTAGTAACCGATCGACCCGACCGGCACTTTTGCTTCGGCGGCCACCTGCCGGTGGGTCACGCCGCGGAGCCCCTCGTTGAGCAGCAATTCAGTTGCTGCGTGAAGAATTGCTGCGCGCTTTTCAATCGCGCGCGCCTGCTCGGACCGTGATGACGTTGCCATCTACCCTCCATCGCATCGTGTAGACATGCGATTTCTTTAAATCCAATAAAAGCCGTAGAAAATCATAGAGTTTCGCTTCGTAGAAACGAAAACGGCACCTGCGCCCCTCACACGGGGCACGGTGCCGGGAAGCGGACTTACCGCTTAGAGGTTCGGGAACCAGATAGCGATCTCGCGCTCAGCGGACTCCGGAGAGTCAGAGCCGTGCACGACGTTCTCACCAACGGTCAGGGCGAAGTCGCCGCGAATGGTGCCAGGGGTTGCCTTGGACACCGGGTCAGTGCCGCCAGCGAGCTGACGCCACGCCTCGATGGCGCGCTCGCCCTCGACGATGCCAGCCACCAGCGGAGCGGAGGTGATGAAGTCGACCAGATCGCCGAAGAACGGCTTGTCCTTGTGCTCTGCGTAGTGCTTCTCAGCGGTCTCGCGGTCAGCGGTGCGCAGGTCGAGCTCGACGAGCTTCAGGCCCTTGCGCTCGATGCGGGAAATGATTTCGCCGACGTGGCCGTTTGCCACGCCGTCCGGCTTGATCAGGATCAGAGTACGTTCAGTCATGGCTCGCAATCTTACCCAACCCGACACGTGTTGCACGTCTTGGCTATGCCGTAGTCTTGCCCCCATGTGTCACCGCAGCCCACTTCCGGATATTGATCTACCGGGGACAACCCTGTTCGCGTCTGTCTTTGCGGCGGATGAAGAGGCGCTGCCGGATACCCCCGCAATTACGGAGATCGACACTGGCCGCACAGTCACGTACCCGCAGTTGCGTGCGTTGGCGCTCGGCACTGCGGCCTCGCTCGCCGCGCGCGGCGTGGGCCCGGGCAGCGTCGTCGAGCTGCGCATGCCGAACTCCATCAACTTCGCCGCGGGCCTCCTCGGCGCATCCGCGACTGGCGCACGTGTGTGCGTCATTGGGCATTCGCTTATCGACGACGAAGCGAACCACCTCGCAACCCTCGCCCACACCACCGACCGCGTCACCGCCGAGGACATCCGCCCCGGCGAGTTCGAACCCGTCGGAAGCGCTGACGACGTTGCGGTGATTCCGTTTTCCTCCGGCACCACAGGCCTGCCGAAAGGCGTGGAGCTAACCCACGTCGCGATCACCGCCAACGCCGCCCAGTTCAACGCAGCACTGGCTGCAAGCGGAATCGTCCGGGGCGGTGGCGTGATCGCCCCCCTGCCGTTTTCACACATCTATGGGCTCAACACACTGCTGTTGTCGTCGCTGACCGCACGCCGACACGTCACCACCGCGGCCCGCTTCAACCTTGCAGAGTTCACCGCTGCCCACCGCGGCCACGCAATCGATGTGTCCTACATCGCTCCCCCGCTTGCACTCGCGTTGTCCAACCACCCCACCCCTGAAGATTTCGCCACCACCCGTTTTTTGGTGTGCGGCGCGGCATCGCTGGATACGAACCTGGCGCGCAAAGTCGAGCGCCACATCGGCGTTGAAATCCTCCAAGGCTACGGCACGACCGAATCCGCACCCGTGACCCACGTCGGCATCTCCGGCAAGTCCGATCCGGGCACGATCGGGTTCGCCATCCCCAACACCGAGTTCCGCCTCAGCCAGGACAACGAACTCCTCGTGCGCGGGCCTCAACTCATGCGTGGCTACTTGGACAACCCGGCTGCCACCGCAAACGCCATCCGGGACGGTTGGCTGCACACCGGCGACATCGCCCGGATCAACGAGGATGAAACGGTCACCATCATCGACCGCGCCAAGGACGTGTTCAAGTACCACGGGTTCCAAATCGCCCCCGCAGAACTCGAAGCGCTCCTGCTCACCCACCCGGACATCGACGACGTGGCCGTCACAGGCCACCGCCGAACGGTAGACGGGGTGGTTGAGGAGGTGCCACGGGCGTTCGTCGTCACGCAACAAGCGCTGAGCGACAACGCCATCATGGCTTGGGTCGCCAAGCGCGTCACCCCCTACAAAAAAGTGCGCATGGTCACTTTCGTCGATGCGATCCCCCGAAGCGCAGCAGGCAAAATCCTGCGGCGCGAACTTACGTCCCCAGGTGCTGAGTAACCAGGTAACCGTGACGCATGCGCTGAATCATCTCCGAGCGCATTTGAATGATGAAGTACCACACGATGCCGAAGATCACGCCCACAGCGGTCACCGACCAGTGGATGAAAAAGCCAAAAATTAGTGGAACCTGCAACGCCAGGTCGATCCACAGGGCGCCGGGCTTGCGCTGAAACGCAGCCATCACCACGTGCGCCAGACCAACAACGGTGATGTAGACCCAGTTAAACGTGGTCCAGTGCTCGCCCTCATCTACCTTAAGGATCACCGTGAGGATGAGCAGGATCGTGATCGCTTCCATGATCAACGTGCCGGACAGAACACCGGTAAGCCCAGCCATCGGATCCTTCACCGGAGCGTGACCGGGCCCAAGTGGGCCCATTTCCTGCTGCGTCTGCTTTCTCGCCATGGTGGTAATCGTAGCCAGACCTAGCTGGCATCCATAACCTGCGCCCGGCGCGGCGCCGCTGCAAGGTAGACAATGAACGGCAGCGCGAGAACGAACAACCCCACGGTGCCAATCGTCGCTCGAGGACCTTCCGGGATGACCTGCAGCACGGTAAACAGCCACGCGAGCGCCGACAAAATGTACACGTTCAGGGTTTTGCGCAGCAGGTGGTTGACGTCGCGGTCTACCTTCACCGACTCGTTAATGCTCGGCACACCAAGTTGTCCGCGCAGTTTCGACGGAATACCAATGACCGCATCGAGTGGCTCGATGACGCTGATGTGAGAGTTCTGGCGGAAACGGGCGTCGTCGACAATCGCCATCGCACGCGCCGCAATCGTCCGGTCGCCGTAGCGCAGCCGCACAATATCCGAATCCTCGATGCCCAACGACTGCATCGAATCCGCGGTGAGGCGCACCACTGCGCGGGACTCGTCCATGTCGTTCGGTCGAGCGACCCGCATTACGTAGGTTCGCGAACCGAGGAGTTTCCTCGCGGTCCAGTACCACGACCTGCGCAGCGGGTTCTTGCGCGCCGTGGAGCGTTCGTTGTCCCCGAACACCGACGTGCCCTCCCCTTCGATCATCGGCACGACCATGATGTCGAAGAATTTCGCCGCGCGAAGGGCCCTATTGATTTGGATGCGGTCCGGGTAGGCGAGATCGTCGCTCCGCTCGCGCGGCCAAACACCCCTGTCCTTGTAGTGGGTGTCAATGAGCGCGTGGTGCTCTGGCGGGATAGCGTCGCGATGCGCCTTTGTGATGTCCATCGGCGGGTGCAGACGCAACAGGATGCGCTGATAACGAGAAATCTTGATGGTGCCGTCGGAGTATTCGCCTTCTGGGAACGTCTCGATCTCGTCGCGGGTGACAACGAACGAGCACCTGGTAAACGGGCATACCACCCGGTAGTGCTCCGCTTCCGGCAGCCGGGCGCGGACTGACTCGCTGATCACGATCGAACTATCGCCCGCCTTGTCCGCGCGCTGTTTCACGTTGGTGGAAAACACCTCCGCGTGCACAGGCTGAACCGACGCGACACCGTCAGGCACGGCACGGAGGATGCGTGCGGTTGCAGATGCCTCCTCGCCCGCACCACCCTTGATCAACTGCACCGCGGTGGTGCCGTCCAACAGCGCCGGGTGGAAATCGCTGAGCCCCTCCCAGCCCGGCCAGTCGCGGCCGATGACCAGTGAGTTCACCGGGTAGGTTGCCACACTGGCTTTCTTCCCGCTGAGCCGCACCTCACGGGCCGGCAGGTACATCTCGGTCATAGCTGCTCCAGATATTCAACGACTGCTGCTGCGACGTCGATTCCGGTGGTCTCCGTAAGGGACGCAAACTGGGCGTTCGAGTTCACCTCGCCTACCAGGGGTTCTTGCGCGTCGAGGAAGTCCACCGAGCCGACATCCAGCCCAAGCGCTGTCATCGCGGCGCGCGCAACGTCGACGTATTCGGCCGGGGGATCCCAGGCTTCCGCACGCCCACCACCTGTGATGTTGGCGCGGAAATCTCCACCTTGGCCAAAGCGCCGCATCGCTGCGACGGGTGTGTCGCCCACCATGTAGATCCGCGCGTCGCGGCCGTGCGAGCCAGCGACGTACTCCTCCACAATCACCGGTGAGGGGTACGCCTCACGCAGCACGTCGATGAGCTCGTCGCGGCTTTTTACAAGAAACACCCCGCTGCCCCACGACCCGACGGCATGTTTCGCCACCGCCGGAAACCCCAGGGAGTGTTCGACGGCGGCGAGAAACTCGCTGTTCGCCCATTCCTCCGCCTCGAGGTTGCGGTACACCAGCGGCGCGGTGATCGTTTTCGGGTGCGCGATCCCCGCCCGAGTCAGCGCCGCATGCGTGTACGCCTTGTTGTCGCACAGCGCAATGCTTTGCGACGAATTCACGCACCTGACCCCGAACGCCTCCAACTGCGCAACCGCGGCGACATCCTTATCCATGATGAAGGCCACCTCGGGAAGGTCCTCCAAATGAGTAACTGCGTAGTCGGTGGTCACACGCTCAATCTGGCCGTGTGATGCCCCGATGATCTGGTCGAACTGCCACTCAAACTTGTCCCAGTGCAGCCATCGGTTGGTCACCAGCCAGGTCGGTTTCACGCCAATTCCTCCGCAAAGCGCTGCACGATGCGCGTCAACGCAGCGAGCATGTGTTCGCGCGGCCCCTCGTCGAGCGCAGCACTGTTCATCTCCACCTGCACGTACGGAATGTTGGTACGCGCCGCGACGTCGGAGGACACGCGGTGAAGTCCCATTGCGGGAAAGATTTCGTCGACAAGCACGGGCACCCCGCACGCGTTGAACTCGGCGACCACAATGTCGCGCACCCGCCAATCGTCGTGGATGTTGCGCCCGCGACCGGTTCCCAGGATTACCTGATCGGGCCGGTCCGGGTTCATCTGGTGCAAGTCGATGCCCGCAACGATCCCACGCTGCTCGACCTCGCGCACCGCGACGTCCCGGAACGGACTGTGCTCGTCCGAGTTCGGATCCGCCTTATCCGCGTCGGTCTTGATCAACGCTGTAGCACCTGCGTGCTCGTGGAGTTGCTCCGCGAGCCAACGGGTCGCGGGCTCCGCAAGCTTGATCTTGCCGTCGCGCTGCTGCTCAACGGCGTGCGGCGCCGTAACAATCACAGGCGCCGTGCCAGGCAACAGCAGGTGCGCGGTCACTGCACACCCCGCGACGAACGCAGGTAGGTGCGCGCCTGACCTGCGGTGGCAACGGAGCCGGTGATGAGCACACCGACGCCTTCGGGGCCTTCCTCCTCGGCCAACTCGATGGCGAGTTCGATCGCCGAGGGCAGGTTGTCGTCGACACGCACACGCTCATCGCCGAAGACCTCGTAGGCGATCTCCGCCAACTCGTAAGCGTCCATCGCGCGCGGGTCGGTGTTCTGGGTGATCACCACATCCGCGAGCACCGGCTCGAGCGCTGCCAGCATCGCGCGAGCATCCTTGTCCGCGAAGATGGACACCACGCCGATAACGGACTGGTAGTTGAAGTCGCGCTGCATCGCTTCGGCGAGCGTGGCCGCACCGTGGGGGTTGTGGGCGGCGTCGATGAGCACCACCGGATCACCCAGCACTCGCTCCACGCGCGCAGGCACCTTCACCTCCGCGAAGCCCTGGCGCACCGAATCCATATCCAACGGGTGCTCGCGGGACACGCCGAAGAAACTCTCCACCGCAGCCAGCGCCACCGAAGCGTTCTCTGCCTGGTGTGCGCCGGAAAGCGGCAAGAAAATGTCGTCGTAGACTCCGCCAAGGCCCTGCAGCGACAGTTGCTGGCCGCCGACGGCGACGGAGGAGTCGTCGATAGTAAAGTCGTGGCCCTGTCGCGCCACCGCAGCGCCGGTTTCCACCGCGCGCTCCAGGATGACCTGCATCGCCTCCGGCTCCTGCTCAGCAACGATGGCGATGTTTTCCGCCGGTCCGTAGCCGTCGCGCTCCCGGGCCTTGATAATGCCTGCCTTGTGCGTGGCGATCTCCTCGATCGTCTCGCCGAGGAAACGCTGGTGGTCGATACCGATCGGGGTGATGACGGACACGTCCGCCTCCACCACGTTCGTCGCATCCCAGGTGCCGCCCATGCCGACCTCGACGATCGCAACATCCACGGGTGCGTCCGCAAACGCCGCGTACGCAATGCCGACAAGCAGCTCGAAACGGCTCATCTCCGCCTCGCCGCGCTCGCGGAAGTGCGCGTCCACCATGTCCACGTACGGCTCAATGTCGCGCCAGACATCCACGAAACGGGTCTGGGAAATTTCCTCCCCGTCGATGAGGATGCACTCGGTGACACGCTCCAACTCAGGCGAGGTGAACAACCCCGTGCGACGGTTCAGCGCGCGAAGGATCGACTCCGCCATACGCGCCGTCGACGTCTTGCCGTTCGTGCCCGCCACGTGAATGACGTTGAAGGACTGCTGGGGCGTGCCCAGCAGATCCATCAGCATCGCAATGCGATCCAGCGACGGGTTCGGGTCGTTCGCCGCCGCACGCGCATCCAACTTGGCAACCACCGTGTCAAAGTCCGGGTGGTCCCCCTCCGGCGCCAAGCTGGGCGCGGGCTCGTCGCTGTCCGCATCGGCGGCATCCGCGCCACTTTCGGCCGACATGTCGGCCAGGTTGAGCGTGATGCCGTGATCGGTCATCTCCAGGTGGCCGAAGTCGGTGTCACGGCCGGATTCGAGGTCGGCGATGTCGATGCCCTCGAGGGCGTCGTCGCCAAGCTGTGCTCGAAGTGCCTCGTACGCTGCCCGCGCTTCCGGGTCGAACGACTTATCCGCCATTACTTCAGCGCCTCAAGACGAGCCGTGACGCGCTCAAACTCTTCCTGTGCGACCTTCTGACGCGCCTTGATCTTCTCGACGACCTGCGCCGGCGCATTAGCCAAGAACTGCTCATTGGCGAGCTGCCCGCCAGTGGTGTCGAGCTCCTTCTGCGCCGCCGCAAGCTCCTTTTCCAGGCGCTTGCGCTCCGCAGCGACATCGACGGTGTCGGAAGTATCCAACGCGACGTCCAGGTTGACCTTGCTCAGGCGCATCTCAATGCTTGCCGAGGCCTCAAAGTCATCCTCCGGCGCCGTCACCTTCGCAATCTGGCGCACCATTGCCTCCTGGCCCACCAGATCAGCCGAAGCGAAGTCCAGGCGAGCCGGCACCTTCTGCGACGGCTTCACACCCTGATCAGAGCGGAAACGACGCAGCTCGGTGATCAGCTTGATCGAATCTTCGATGCGACGGCGAGCGTCCTCGTCAGTCGCGGCACCACCGTTGGTGTCCTCTGCGGTCGGCCACGGCGCGAGCGTCACCGTCTCGCCGCCAGTCAGCGCCTTCCACAGCACCTCGGTGATAAACGGCATCGTCGGGTGCAGCAGACGCAGCACAACGTCGATCACACGGCCAAGCACAACCTTGGTGTTCTCGCCACGGTCCTTCTCTTCCGACGAGGCGTCAGCCTCGTCCCGCGGGATCTGGGTCTTGGCGATCTCCAGGTACCAGTCACACAGCTCATCCCACGCGAAGTGGTAGAGCGCCTCGTTAGCCTTGGCAAACTGGTAATCGTCCAGGTAGGCGTCCACCTTGGCGCGGACTTCCTCGGCGCGATCCAGGATCCAACGGTCAGCGTCGGTTAGCACCTCGCGTGCAGGCAACGCGTCCACGCGCGCGCCGTTCATGAGCGCGAACTTGGTAGCGTTAAACAGCTTGGTGGCAAAGTTGCGGGCGGCGGTTGCGTGGTCGTCGCCAATCGGCAGGTCCACACCCGGGTTCGCACCACGAGCCAGGGCGAAGCGCAGCGCATCTGCACCGTACTGCTTCACCCAATCCATCGGGTCGATGCCGTTGCCCAAGGACTTCGACATCTTGCGGCCCTTCTCGTCGCGCACCAGGCCGTGCAGGTACAGGTGCTCGAACGGGATCTGCGGGCGGCCATCCTTGCCTTCGCCCAGGATCTCCGGGGTGGTCTGGCCTGCGAAGGTGCCGAACATCATCATGCGGGCAACCCAGAAGAACAAGATGTCGTAGGCGGTAACCAACACGGTGGTTGGGAAGAACTTCTCCAGATCCGGAGTCTTGTCCGGCCAACCCATCGTGGAAAACGGCCACAGCGCCGACGAGAACCAGGTATCCAAAACGTCCGGATCCTGCTCGTAGCCAGCCGGCGGCTGCTCGTCCGGGCCGACGCAGACCACGTCGCGCTCGCCGTTGTCGTCCTCCGGGCCGTACCAGATCGGGATGCGGTGGCCCCACCACAACTGGCGCGAAATGGTCCAGTCGTGCATGTTGTCCACCCAGTCGAAGTAGCGCTTCTCCATCGACTCCGGGTGAAGCTTGGTGTCGCCTTCGCGCACGGCATCGCCGGACATCTTGGCCAGCTCGTCGACCTTGACAAACCATTGCAGGGACAGGCGCGGCTCGATCGGCTCACCGGAACGCTCCGAGTGGCCCACGGAGTGGACGTACGGGCGCACTTCCTTGACAATGCGGCCCTGCTCAGCCAGCGTCTCGCGCACGGCGACGCGGGCTTCTTCGCGGCTCATGCCGTCAAACTTGGTGCCGGTATCAGCGATGCGGCCCTTTTCGTCCATGATGATCGGCATCTCAAGGTCGTGGCGCAGACCCATCTCGTAGTCGTTCGGGTCGTGCGCCGGGGTGATCTTCACCGCACCGGTGCCGAGTTCCATGTCCACGTAGTCGTCGGCAATGACCTTGACCTGCATGCCTTCGCGCAGTGGGTGCTCGAAGACTTCGCCGATGAGGTGGGAGTAGCGCTCGTCGTCAGGGTGAACGGCGATGGCGACGTCGCCCAGCATCGTCTCCACACGCGTCGTGGCAACGATCAGGTGCGGTTGGTCGTCGTCAAGCGAGCCGTAGCGAATGGAGACGAACTCGCCCTCGACATCCTTGTACACGACCTCAATGTCGGACACAGCAGTCTCCAGCACCGGCGACCAGTTGACCAGGCGGTAATCGCGGTAGACCAGGCCGCGGTCGTAGAGCTGCTTAAAGATGGTCTGGACGGCGCGCGACAGGCCCTCGTCCAGCGTGAAGCGCTCGCGGGACCAGTCGACGGAATCGCCGATCGCACGCATCTGCGAGGTGATCGTGCCACCGTACTGTTCCTTCCACTCCCACACCCGGTCAATGAACTCTTCACGGCCGTAGTCGTAGCGGTCCTTGCCTTCTTCGGCCTTGAGCTTCGCCTCGACCTTGGTCTGGGTGGCGATGCCTGCGTGGTCCATGCCCGGCAGCCACAGCACCTCGTAGCCCTGCATGCGCTTGCGGCGCACCAGGGAGTCCATCAGCGTGTGGTCGAGCGCATGGCCCATGTGCAGCTGACCCGTCACGTTCGGCGGCGGCAGCACGATGGAGTACGCAGGCTTGTCAGAGTGGGCGTCGGCAGTGAAATAGCCTGCCTTGACCCAGCCTTCGTAGAGGTCGCGTTCGTGGTCGCTGGGCTCCCACGACGTCGGCAGCGCGTCAGTGCGGTTCAGATTTTTGTCAGTCACGCGACCTATCTTAACGAGCTACCTAGAACAGCTTGTCGGCGATCGCCGCCTCGTCCTTCAAGGCGGTGATGTTGGCGTCGATACGAGCCCGCTGATCGTCGCTGAGCTCCAGCTTTTCGACGACCTCCCACGCACCGTTTTCACCCGTCACCGGGAAGCCGAACACAAGCCCTTCGTCCACGCCGTACTGGCCCGTCGACGGCAACGCAGCCGTCGTCCACTTGCCAGCCGTGCCCTGTACCCAGTCGCGCATGTGATCCACCGACGCCGACGCTGCAGACGCCGCCGAGGACTTACCGCGCACCTCGATGATCTCCGCGCCGCGCTTGGCCACGCGCGGGATGAACTCGTCGGTATACCAGGCGCGATCCACCTCAACCGGGTTGCCGTCCACCGTGGCGTAGGTGATGTCCGGGAACTGCGTATCCGAGTGGTTACCCCACACTGTCAGGTGCTCAATGGCAGTCGAGGACACCCCGAGCTGCTGCGAGAGCATCGACAGCGCACGGTTGTGGTCCAAACGCATCAGCGCGTTGAAGCGATCCGCTGGCACATCCGGCGCCGCCTTGTTCGCAATGTAGGCATTCGTGTTCGCCGGGTTGCCGACCACCAGCACGCGGACGTCATCCGCAGCACCGTTGTTGATCGCCTGCCCCTGTCCGATGAAAATCTTGCCGTTTGCAGCCAGCATGTCCGCGCGCGACTCGCCCTTGCCGCGCGGCTTCGCCCCCACCAGGAACGCCGCCTGCGCACCGTCGAATGCCTTGTTTGCGTCGTCGGTCACCGTGATCTTGTTCAGAAGCGGCAGCGCCGAGTCGTTGAGCTCCATTGCCGTGCCCTCAGCCGCACGCACCGCCTCCGGGATCTCCAGCAGCGTCAGGTTCACCGGACGATCGGGGCCGAAGACGTCGCCTGCTGCCACGCGCCACAGCAACGAGTACGCAATGTTGCCTGCTGCGCCGGTAACAACGACGTTTGCGGGGGTCTGGGACATGATGAGGCCTCCTCTTTCTGTTTCTGTTTCCCCTTCAACCTACCCCCACAGGGGGCAACATTGGCCGGTACTGCGCCACTGATCTGCCAAGTGGTGCACGATGAGAGGAAGCAAAGAAGCGTATCGACGACCCCACCACACCGAACCACACCGAACCACACCGAAAGGGAGCCCACGGACATGGCCGACACCGCCGCACCCGAGACTGCCACCTCCCCTTCCCCCGGTGCTGTCGTCGATGCCGCGATTGTCGCGTTTGCCCACAACGGTTACGACGACGTCAAACTCAACGCGCTTGCACGCACCACGGGCATGAGCAAGCGCATGATCCACTACCACTTTGGTAACAAGCGCGGCTTGTACCTCGCAGCGCTCAAGGTGGCAAGTGCTCGCATCACCCCGCCTCAGGACATCGCCACCCGCTCCTACGCCGCCCCCGTCGAGGGGATGCGCCGCTACATCGACGCCCTCTACCACGCGTTTTTGGACCACCCCGACGGTGTGCGCCTCGTCCTGCGTGAAAACCTCGACCCCGTCGCCGCCGAAGAAGACGCCGCAGCGCTTGTCAGCGAGAACGAAGTACTCCTCCACGTTGAACGTCTGTTGCTCGCAGGCCAAGACGCGGGAGCATTCCGCCCCGGTATCTCCGCTGTCGATCTGCTCACGCTGGTCGCATCGCTGTGTTTCTTCCGCGTGGGCAACAGCCTGACCGCACTGAGCGTCAGCGACGTGGACTTTGCAAGCCGCCGCAACGTCGACGGCATGCGCCGCATGGTCATCGACACCGTGCTGACGTTCCTCACGTCCAACATCCCCTACTCCGGCTACGAGTCCTACCTCGAACCCACCCCCACTGCGGAAGAAGAAACCGCCGACGTCTACAGCGACGACGGCGGCCTAGTCTAAGCGAACTGCGTTACGCGGAGCGCTGCTTTTCTTCTTCAATGAACTTCGGTTCGCCCTCCCCGCGAGCGGCTGCCTCATCCAGCACAACCTCAGCGACGCCGTCACGGTCCGGCAACTCGTACATCACCGGAACGAGCAGTTCCTCCATGATCGCACGCAGGCCACGAGCACCGGTCTTGCGCTCCGCCGCCTTGTCCGCGATCACACCGAGCGCCTCGTCGGTCACCGTCAGTTCCGCGCCGTCCATCGCGAACAGGCGCTTGTACTGCTTCACCAACGAGTTCTTCGGCTCCGTAAGCACGCGCTTCATCGAGTCGCGATCCAGATCATCGACGTGCGCGATGATCGGCAAACGGCCAATGAACTCGGGGATCAGGCCGAACTTCACCAGATCGCCCGGCTGCACCTGCGCCATCATGTTCGCCTCGTCGCGCTCCGACTTCGAATCGATCTCCGCCCCGAAGCCGATACCCTTCTTGCCCACGCGCTCCGCGATCACCTTGTCCAGGCCAGCGAACGCGCCGGCCACGATGAACAGGATGTTCGACGTGTCCATCTGGATGAACTCCTGGTTTGGGTGCTTACGTCCACCCTGTGGTGGCACGGACGCAACCGTGCCCTCCAGGATCTTCAGCAGCGCCTGCTGCACGCCCTCACCCGAAACGTCGCGGGTAATCGACGGGTTTTCGGACTTGCGGGAAATCTTGTCCACCTCGTCGACGTAAATGATGCCGTGCTGCGCACGATTCACATCGAAGTCTGCCGCCTGCAGTAACTTCAGCAGAATGTTCTCCACGTCCTCGCCGACATAGCCAGCCTCGGTCAGGCTGGTGGCATCCGCGATCGCAAACGGCACATTCAACATGCGCGCCAGCGTCTGCGCGAGATAGGTCTTGCCAGAACCCGTCGGGCCAAGCAGCAAGATGTTGGACTTGGAAATCTCCACTTCCTCGTCCTTCGCACGGGCCGAAAGGTTCGACTCCTCCGCCTTAATGCGCTTGTAGTGGTTGTACACAGCCACAGCAAGCGTGCGCTTGGCCGCATCCTGGCCGATCACATACTCGTCCAGAAACGCAGTGATCTCCGAAGGGCGCGGCAAACGCTCTCCTGATTCCTCCTGGCGTTCTGCGCCGGCGAGCTCCTCTTCGATGATCTCGTTGCACAGCTCGATGCATTCGTCGCAAATGTAGACGCCTCCGCCCGCAATCAGTTTGCGGACCTGCTGCTGGCTTTTGCCGCAGAAAGAGCACTTCAGAAGGCTAGCGCTGTCATGCGTAGTGGCCATATGCGCGTATCTACTCCCGTTCCCTCGCCGAAATCTTCCCCAAGTCTAGTGGGTGCTGAACCCCACACCCTACAACGCACGACGACACATCCCTGTTCCCGTCCCACGCACCCAAAACGCAGTGGGACTAAACTAAGCGCATTGTCCTCGGAACGATCAGCTAGCCTAGACACATTCTTTGATGTGTCTGAAAGGAAATCCGTACCCGTGAAACGCAGCCGCGCACTTGCCACCATCGCCGCAGCGCTCATCGCCGTCCCGGCGCTTTCCGCCTGCGGCGGCTCGGACGACGAGGCACGCATTGCTGAACCGGTGCTGGATTTCCCCCAAACCAGCACAACAGCCACCCCAACCCCGACGACCACCACCTCCGAGGAAGACGACGAGACCACAACCTCCTCGTCCACAACCACGAAGAGCTCCTCGAGCTCCTCGTCGAAGACGTCCACCACGACGAAGTCGTCCACCAAGTCCAGCAGCAGTCGCCGCAGCTCGAGCGGATCCGGCAACTCCGGCGGTTCCGCACGCGAGCCAGAGGTCGCTCCCGCACCGGACGAGCCGGGGGCAGCCTGCGCATGGCCCGCACAAGGCTCGCAGGGCGCCAGCGACGAATACAGCACCTTCTGCGACCGTGAATGGGCCCGCACCGTCACACCAGACGGTCAGGACTACTACTGGGTCGCACGGGGCAACGGTTGGGCGTCTGTAGACCCACAAAACACCGCAGACGGCGTGTGCTGGTCGCGCGGCGACTTCGAGGGCGCACCAGAAGCCATCCGTAACGCAGTGAAGTTCTGCGACGACGCAGCGCCGACCTCCGCCGACGTCGTGGAAACCCCAACCGAACAGTAGGTGGTTGTGGTGCGACGCCGGTGAGGGTGTCGTCGTAAAGCTAAAAAGCGCCCTTACGGGCGCCTTTCTTTTTAGCCGTTGAGCTTGCGGTAGTCGAAGACCTGGTCGATGATCCCGTACTCCACGGCTTCCTCAGCGGTGAGGATCTTGTCGCGGTCGGTATCAATACGAACCTGCTCTGGCGTACGGCCCGTGTGGTGCGACAGCGTGTTCTCCATGAGACGACGCATACGGTCGATCTCAGCCGCCTGGATCTCCAGGTCCGACACCTGACCCTGGGTGCCCTGGGTAGCCGGCTGGTGGATCAGCACACGCGAGTTCGGCAGCGCCGCACGCTTACCCGGCGCACCGGCAGCCAGGATGACTGCGGCGGCGGATGCAGCCTGGCCGAGGCACACCGTCTGCACGTCGGGGCGCACGTACTGCATCGTGTCGTAAATCGCCATCAACGCGGTAAACGAACCACCCGGGGAGTTGATGTACATCGTGATGTCACGGTCCGGATCCTGGGACTCCAGGACCAGCAGCTGGGCCATGATGTCGTTCGCCGACGTGTCATCAACCTGGGTGCCAAGGAACACAATGCGCTCCTCAAACAGCTTGCCGTACGGATCAATCTGCTTCGTGCCGAAGCTGGTCTCCTCCAGGAACTGCGGCAGCACGTAGCGGGAGCTGGGCATTTGGAAAGTCATAGTAAAAGTCTCCTCTTCTCGTTGCTTGCCTTAGTCGCCAATCGCGTGCTCGCCAGCCATGGCGGCATTCTCGATGACGTGGTCCACGATGCCGTATTCCTTGGCCTCCATCGCGGTAAACCAACGGTCACGGTCCGAATCCTTCGTGATCTGTTCGAAGGTCTGGCCGGTGTGCTCTGCGATAAGTTCAGCCATCTCACGCTTCGTCGCGGCAAACTGCTCAGCCTGGATCGCAATATCAGCAGCAGTGCCGCCAACACCTGCGGAAGGCTGGTGCATCATGATGCGTGCGTGCGGCAGCGCGTAACGCTTGCCCTTCGTGCCGCCAGACAGCAGGAACTGGCCCATGGAAGCAGCCAGACCCATGCCGTAGGTAGCGATGTCGCACGGGGAGTACTTCATCGTGTCGTAAATCGCCATACCTGCGGTCACCGAACCGCCCGGCGAGTTGATGTAAAGACTGATGTCGCGCGTCGGATCCTCAGCCGACAGCAGCAGAATCTGGGCGCAAAGCTTGTTGGCAATCTCATCATCCACCTGCTGACCCAGGAAAATAATGCGCTCCCGCAGGAGGCGCTCGTACACCGAGTCTCCCAGGTTCATACCTTGAGTCGGGGAAGTCATAACAGATGCTCCTTCGCTAGTTTGTCGTGTAACGCCACCACCCTACTCGCGCACGGGAGGTAGCTAAACCTTGTTCGCTACCGGCGTACGGGCAACTCTTATCGACGACCCCACGCCCACAACAAAAACGGCCGGGAGCGAACACACGCTCCCGGCCACTCAAAGATTAACGGAGTTTACTGCTCCTCAGCAGCCTCGTCCTCTTCCTCGATCTCACCGAAGTAATCGTTCGGGTCAACCTTGTTGCCAGCCTCATCCTTCACCGAGGTGCGAGAGATAGCGGCGGCGAGGGCCTTGCCGCGACGCACGTCGGAGAACAGGTTCGCGATCTGGCCGGACTGCTGCAGCTGAGCCACGAACTGGTTCGGGTCCATGCCGTAGGACTGTGCGGTGAACAGGATGTGGTCGGTGAGCTCCTGCTGGGAAACCTCCGGCTGCTCTTCCTCTGCAACAGCGTCGAGGAACAGCTGGGTGCGCACGGACTCTTCAGCCTGCTTGCGGGACTCCTTGTCAAACTCTTCGCGGGTCGTGCCCTGAGCCTCAAGCAGCTGCGCCAGTGCGTTCTCGTCGTGAGCCATCTGGCCGAGCAGCTGGTGAAGCTGGTTGTGCACCTGCTCGTCGACGATCGACTCCGGCAGCGCGAACTCAACCTGGGCGAGGGCAGCCTTGAGGACCTCGTCGCGAATGTCAGCAGCCTGCTTCGCCTTCGCGTTCTCCTCAACCTGCTCGCGGGTGGACTCACGCAGCTCGTCGACGGTGTCGAACTCGGACGCCATCTGGACGAACTCGTCGTCAAGATCCGGAAGCTTGCGCTCCTTGGTCTGCTGGACGTGGACCTTGACGGTCGCCTTCTTGCCCTTGTTCTCGCCGTACTGGATCTCGGTTTCGAACTCGTTGTCCTCGCCGGTCTTCATGCCACGCAGAGCGGTGTCCAGACCCTTCATCAGGTCGTCGGCGCCGACGCGGTAGGTCAGGCCCTCAGCGGAAGCGTCGTCGAGCTTCTCGCCGTCGATAGAAGCCTCAAGGTCGATGACCGCAAAGTCGTCGGTCTTCATCTTGCGCTTGGTGTCCTTGAGCTCACCGAAACGCTCGCGCAGGGAGTCGAGCTCGGCGTCAACAGCCTCGTCGTCAACCTTGAGCTCCGGAACAGTGACCTCAATCTTGGAGAAGTCCGGCACCTCAATCTCCGGACGAACGTCGATCTCAGCGGTGAACTCGACAACGTCGTTGTCCTCGATCTTGGTGACCTCAATCTCCGGCTGGCCCAGCGGGTTCAGGTCGTTCTCTGCCAGAGCCTGCTCGTAGCGGGTCGGCAGCATGTCGTTGACAACCTGCTCCAGGATCGGACCGCGGCCGAAACGAGCGTCGATCAGCTGGCGCGGAGCCTTGCCTCGACGGAAGCCCGGAATGTTGACCTGCTGGGAGATCGCCTTGTATGCCTGGTCGATCTCCTGGCCAAGCTCGTCGAACGGCACGCTGACGTTGAGCTTAACGCGGGTGTCGCTGAGCTTTTCGACGTTAGTCTTCACGGGTTTCTCCTGTACTTGTTTCCATCAACGAGTTTCAGTGCTTATAAGTGGCGGGCCCGTACAAAACGGGCCCGCCTTTGTCGGGGCGACAGGATTTGAACCTGCGACCCCCTGCTCCCAAAGCAGGTGCGCTACCAAACTGCGCCACGCCCCGTAGGCGGCAAAACCGCCACGGTATGAACCGAATCAGTAACCACTCAAGCGGTTCAGGTTGATCATTGTAGCGGGCGTTTATTCCAGGGTCACATCGGGGCATAAGAAAACCGGTTCTGCATGCAGAACCGGTGGTCAAACGTGGAGGGAATGACGGGAATCGAACCCGCGTCTTCAGCTTGGAAGGCTGAGGTATTAGCCACTATACGACATTCCCATGCGTAGAAACGCTGCCTTAACGGCTGCCCGGAACTTTAGCGCAGGTTCACCCGTTGAACCAAACAACAACGAATTTTAGGAGAAGCCATGCTCGGTCTGTTGCTCATCGTTTTCGCCATTGGCGCGTTGATCATGCTGCCCACGATGGGTGGCGGGGGTCGTCGTCAAGTGCAATCGCGCCAGCAGGCACAGATTTCTTTCGACGACGCCTACGCCGACGCCAAGCGATGGACCGACCGCCTCGGCTCGCAGGTGCTGAACCTCTCCGGCAACGACGCCGCCTCCACCCAGGCCATGGCCGACGCCTCCGAGCGCTTCAACGCAGCAAGCGCAGGTCTTGCCGACGCCCGCACGCCAAAGCAGGCCATGCTCGCCCGCGAATCCGCGCTCGAGGGCCTGCACTACGTCAACGCCGCGCGCGAAATCATGGGGCTTCCCGCCGGTCCTGCGCTGCCAGAGTTGGAAGGCCAGCGCCAGGCAGGCCGCGTGACTGAACAGCGCAGCGTGCGCCAAGAAGACGGCACCGTTGTTACCGCATCGCCCGTAGCCACCGAGGCGACCCCGCACTACTACCCCGGCGGAGCCGTCGCAGGCCGCCCCGTTCCTGCTGGCTGGTATTCCACCGCCTGGTGGGCCCCAGCAATGATGACGGGCATGTGGGCTGCGTCGTCGATGATGTTCTACTCCACCATGTTCGCCGGCATGTCCGGCGCTGCCGCACCCGAAGCGTTTGAGGCTGGCGGTCTCGGCGACGCTGCTGGCGCCGAAGGCATGGGCGACATGGGAGATATGGGTGACATGGGTGACATGGGCGGTGGCGATTTCGGCGGAGACATGGGTGACTTCGGCGGCGGCTTCGACTTCGGAGGATTCGACTTTTAGGCGTGCGCTAGACTGCGCACGATTGCCTACCCCCTACCTATAAGGAGTGGCCGTGCGTATTGCCGTGCTGCTGAAAGAGGTGCCGGACACCTACAGCGACCGCGAAATGAACCTGGAGACCGGTCTGACCGACCGCTCCGGCGACGTTGTTGCCGACGAAGTTGGAGAACGCGCCGTCGAAGCAGCGCTACGCATCGCGGAAGCACTTAACGACGACACCGTGGTCGAAATCCTCAGCGTCGGCCCCGAAACGTCTGCCGACTCGATCCGCCGCGGCATCGCCATGGGCGCCACCGAGGCCTACATCGTTTCCGACGACGCCTTGACCGGCGCAGACGTCACCCTCACCGCCGAGGTGCTTGCGGCGTTGATTCGCAAGAACGGTTACGACCTCGTCGTCACGGGCAACATGTCCTCCGACGGTGGCACCGGCGTCGTCGCCCCCATGATCGCCGAACACCTGAACTGGCCCGCGCTGACCAACTTGACGGAACTGACCGTAGATGGAGCAAACGTCACCGCCACGCAGGCCTCCGACGGGGCGGTCGTCGAACTGCGCGCCGACCTTCCAGCCGTCGTCGCTGTTGCCGACGAGTTCGCCGACCCCCGCTACCCCAACTTCAAGGGGCTCATGGCGGCGAAGAAGAAGGAACTCAACACGCTCACGCTCGCCGATCTGGACATCGACGCGGAAGATTTCACCCACCCGCGCGCCATCATGGTCGCCATTGACAAGCGCCCGGCCCGCGAGCGCGGCGAAATCATCGACGCCAACTCCACCGCCGCCGCGAAACTCGTCGACTTCCTCGAATCCAAAAACCTCATCTAAGGAGCACCAATGACTGAAATTCTCGTTGTCCCGGACCGCTCCCACGACGGCAGCCTCGACCCCCACGCCGCCGAACTCATCGGCGCCGCCTCCGCGATCGGCACCCCCGTCGTTCTTATTGACGACCGCACCCACGCCGACGCCCTCAGCACCCTCGGCGCGGCCACGGTGCTGGTTTCCGACGCCCCACTTGTCGACGCCACCACCACCGCCCTCACCACCCTCAACCCCGCCGCCGTGTTGTTTTCCCACACCGTGCGCGGGCGCGAAACCGCCGGCCGTGTAGCCGTGCGCGCAGGCAAGGCGCTGTTGACCGACGCGGTGGCGGTTCGTCGAGACGCAGAAGGCATCGTCACCGACCACCAGAACTTCGGCGGCGCCTACACCGCAACCGCCGCCGCCACCCACTCGGCGCCGGTGATCACCGTGCGCCCCGGTGCCGTGGAAACCCGCGCCGCTGCCGTCGCAACGCCTGAGGTGCGCGACCTCGACGTCGAGCACTCCGGCGCACGTACCGCCGAGGTGGTCTCCGTCACGCCGGTCGAGCGCACCTCCACCCGCCCCGACCTGCTCACCGCAGACAAGGTCGTCGCCGGTGGCGTCTCGCTCGGCGACGCCGACATGTTCGAAGAACTCGTCGGCGGGCTCGCGGACACCCTCGGCGCCGCCGTCGGCGCCACCCGCTCCGCCGTCGACGAAGACCAAGTCGCCTACGAAGCCCAAATCGGCCAAACCGGCGTGCTGGTCAGCCCGAAGCTCTACATCGGCATCGGCATCTCCGGCGCCGTCCAACACCTGGTGGGCATGCAAACCGCCGACACCATCGTCGCCATCAACAATGACGAGGATGCCCCCATCTTCGACATCGCCGACTTCGGCATCATCGGCGACCTCTTCGACGTCGTCCCACAGATCATCTCCGAGATCGAGGCTCGTAAGTAATGCCCCAACTCCGACGCGGCCTGCCCCGTGTTCCCGGCGGCGAACCATGGCCCCCGCTAATCGACGACCCCACCACCCCGACCACCTGCGCACCCGCTGAGCCTGTCGCGGCGCCTGCCACTGTGTCTGCTTCCTCGCCGACCACCGGTTTGCGCCAGGGCCTACCTCGTACCCCGGGTGGTGAACCCTGGCCACCGGCCACCGCCGTCGCTGCCTTCGCAGGCGCTGCGGGCGCTGCTGCGGCTCCGTCCACAGCGACACCGAGCGAGCCTGGCGCTGCTGCGACTAGCACGGCTGACGCAGCTGATCAGGCCACAGCTCCAGCTGCAACCCCCGCAAACACCGTCGAAGTTCCCCTGCGCCGTGGTCTCCCCCGCGTCGCAGGCGGCGAAGCCTGGCCACCCGCCGGTACTGTCCACGTGCCCGCACCAGCCGAGCCCGAGGTCGCACCGGCACCGGAACCGGAACCTGCAGCCGAAGCAGCCCCCGCTGCTGCAACAACCGCCGACGCCACGCCCACGCCCACGCCCGAGCCCGACCCGGCTCCGGCAGCGCCGGCGCCGGTGGAGGTGCCGGGGCGTGAGGTCGTCGATAAGCGATGGCTCATTCCATCCCTCGTACTGGTCATCGCAGCATTCGTCGGCGCACGCTGGTTCATCGGCACCGACACCGGCGCAGACTTCGTCGCACGTTACGACGGAATGCAGCCACTACCCGACAACGCACCCGTCGGCTTCCCCGCCTGGCTCAACTGGGCCCACTTCTTCAACATGTTCCTCATGGCGCTCATCATCAAGACTGGTCTCGACGTGCGCAGAGAGAAGCGGCCGGCGGGCTACTGGACGTCGAAACGCAACGGCAAAAAGATTTCCTTGACCCAATGGCTGCACCAAACCCTCGACATCGCATGGGTCGCACTCGGCGTAGTGTTCTACATCCTGCTGTTTGCCACCGGCCAATGGGTCCGCATCGTGCCAACCAGCATCGACGTCATCCCCAACGCCATCTCCGCAGGACTGCAATACCTCGCACTCGACTGGCCCGACGAACACGGCTGGGTCCACTACAACGCGCTGCAAGAACTCGCGTACTTCACCACCGTATTCATCGCCTCCCCACTCGCGATCGCATCCGGCTTCCGCATGAGCTCCATGTGGCCGAAAACGTGGAACGGGGTGCCCGTCGCGTGGGCACGCGCCGTGCACTTCCCCACCATGATCTACTTCCTCATCTTCATGGTCATCCACGTCTTCCTCGTTGCGACGACCGGCCTACGCGCCAACCTCAACGCCATGTTCGCCGCCCAAGACTCCACCTCCTGGACCGGCACGCTCGTGTTCCTCGGCGCCGTAGCCGTCACCGCGCTCGGATGGTTCCTCGCCCGCGGATCCTTCGCCGCACCGCTCGCGAAACTGACCGGCAAAGTGACCAAACGCTAAAAGTCAAGACCCAACAAAATCTGTGGATAACTTTCCGGCATGAGTCGGTGGGTTATCCACAGATTTTTTGTTGGGCCTTGTCGGTTGTTAGGCGGTTGCTTAGCGTTCATGCCATGGCATTTGTAGACCTTCTCGGCTTCCGGCTTACGGACATCGCCGACTTCGACCGCGACACAGCCCTTGCTGCCGGGCTGAACCCGTCGCGCATCCGAGAATGGTCACGCGTACACGACGTCTACTACGGGGCAACGAAATTCACGCGGAAACAATCCGACGCACGCCACATGGCAGCAGACACACCCTTGGATCAGTTGTGTTTGATTGAACGCAAACTCGCCATTGTCGACGACGCCGCGAAGCGTTGGCGGTTGCGCTTTACCTTGTTGCAGTTCGATGGCCGCTTCGATGCGCTGTCGCGCTATGCCGATCGGGTTATTGATGCGAAGAAACCCGCACCTGAAAAGCAAGTGCGTTTCTCTAAGGCGCGTGAGGGGATGGCAACGCTGCACTTGACGCATTCGGCGCGCAACATTGCCGATATTGAGCACACGCTGCGTG